>CAOKJE010000001.1 GCA_948468505.1 uncultured Clostridium sp.
AAATTCTAAAACGAACCGAAAAATTTCATCTATGTATTTTTGAGTGTGCTTTAAATATGTACACAAGTGAAATCTTGAATAAAAACAAAAAAATTGGAAAAAATATAAAAAACTACTTGAAAAATGATATAAAATATTATATAATTTCAAAGTACAAAAAAGTTATCAATTTTCTGGTGATAATGACATTTAGGGTAATACCTGTTCCCATCCCGAACACAGAAGTCAAGCCTAAGTGTGCCGAAAATACTTGCGGGTTACCCTGCTGGAAAAATAGGTTGTTGCCAGATTTTATATATTCCTCGTTAGCTCAGTTGGTAGAGCGCTCGGCTGTTAACCGATAGGTCGTTGGTTCGAGTCCAACACGAGGAGCCAAAACAAAATAGAAAACTCATAGAAGTCAGTAACATCAAGACTTTTATGAGTTTTTATTTTTTAGAGCTTTTTTATTTTATAAAAAATGACGGATTATAAAATTTTAGCAAACCATATGTTTCAATAGGTTTAGAAGCTTTATTAAGAAATTGCTATTTGCAATAATTTGTTATATTTTGTCACGAAATCTGTCATGAAAAACATTACTTTTTAGAAGTGAAATTTTAAATGAAAGTATACTGTTTATTTGAAAGTGCTTGAAAGGACAATAAATATGAAGATAACTAAAAAACAAATAACCTATTTAAAGGAAATATCAAGTCCATTTTATGATGAAATGAAAGTAGAATTTTTATTTCATTCCAATAAGTTAGAAGGAAGCACATTTGATGAAAAACAACTAATTACCTTACTTACAGAAAATAAAGTTCAAGGTGAGCATAGTATAGATGATGTACAAGAAACAATAAATTCATTAAAATTGTTTGATTTTGTTATAGATACATTAGGAGAAAAACTTACACCAAGATTATTAAAAGAATTCAATTCGTTATTAAAACAAAATACAAAACAAGATGAATATGGACTAATAGGTGTTTATAAAAAGATACCTAATAAGCTTTTAGGCGTAGATATTGAAACTGCACAACCTTTTGAAGTGGAAGAAAAAATTGATAATCTTTTAGAAATGGAGATTAAAAATATAGAAGATCTTGCAAATTTCCATCAAGAATTTGAACATATTCACCCATTTCAGGATGGGAATGGAAGAATTGGAAGATTTATCATATTAAGGCAATGTATTTTAAATAATATTGATTTAATAGCAATTGACAATGAATTTGAAAAAGAATATAAAGGGAATTTATATATTGCACAAACAGAAAATAATATTAACCCTTTAGTGGAAATTTTTAGTAAGTGTCAAGAAAGAGTAGATGAGAAGTTAAAAGAGTTGGAGGAAGTATTAAAAGAGTTAGATAAAAATACGATAAAAACTTTAAAATTTAGAAAGAATTTAAGTGAATTAATATTAAAGAATGAAAAAAATACTACTTGGAGAATATTTGATGACAAAGACATAAAAGAAGACGATGTGATACAATTTTTAATTTGGGAAACGAAAGAAGTATTTGCTAATGCTAAAATTATAAATGTTGTTGAAAAGAAATTTAAGGATTTAAATAAAAAGGATATGGAAGGACATGAAAAGTTTGTATCAAAAGAGGAAATGTATGCAACTTATAGTACCTATTATAATAAAACAGTAGATGAGAATACATTAGTTAAAATAATAAAATTTGAATTAGTTTAAATTTTGTTATAGTTAGTTAAAATTTTGTCACGAAATTTGAACTGTTTTTTGATTATTGGAAGTGATTTTAGGAAAAATTAAAAAAATAATGAAAGAAGGATAATAGATAATGAAGTTTACTATATTAACAGAAAATAGAAATTGTAATAATAATTGTATTAACGAAGATGGTTTATCTATATTGATTGAAATGGATAGTTATAAAGTTCTTTTAGATACTGGAATAACAGATGCATTTTTGAAAAATGCAGAAACTTTAGGCATTAATCTAGATGAAGTAAATATAATTGTTTTAAGTCATGGGCATTGGGATCATGGAAATGGACTAAAATATGTAAATTCAAAGAAAACTTTGATATTACATCCTAAATGTTATACCGAAAGATATAGTTTAAGTAGAAATATGGCATATGCAGGGATTAACGAAACAAAAGAAGAATTGCAGAACAAATTTGAGCTAATTGAGACAAGAGAGCCATACAGAATATTTAAAGATGTATGGTTTCTTGGACAGATTGATAGAAAATTTAAAGTACCAGTAAAAAATTTGCCAACTATTTTAAAAAATGAAGGAATAGATTACTTAGAAGATGATTGTGGTGGAATTGTTGTAAAATTAGAAAAAGGTATAATTATATTTAGTTCATGTTCTCATTCTGGAATAAATAATATTGTCGAACAAGCTAAAAAAATTACAGGTGAAGACAGAGTTATTGCAGTTGTGGGTGGATTCCATTTGAAAGAAATAAATTCATATACACAAGAAATAGTGCAATACTTTAAAGATAATAAGATAGAAAGAGCTTATATGGGGCATTGCACATCTGATGAAGTAATTGAATACTTTAAGGAACAATTAATGGGAGTTGCACAAGTTGAAAAGTTATTTGCAGGAGTGAAATTTGAAATAAACTAGAAAAAATACAGAAAAGATATTTTGCTATAATTTGTCAAAGTTTGTTATAATTTTGTCATGAAATCTGTCATGAATAAAAAGAGAAGAATTGAAACATAGATATATTAATAACTTTGAAAGTCAGTTTGGCTCTAAATGAGGAGCCATAAATAGCAGATAAGAGATTATCTGTTATTTTTTTGTTTGTTCGCTATCTTTTTTGCATAAAATCAGTTATAATAGAAGTTATAAAATAAGGAGGGAATAATTATGAGAAATTTAGAAAGCAAACTAAAAAATAGAAAAATAAATTACGAAAAACTATTAAAATACGGCTTCCAAAAAGAAAACGAAAAATACATCTATAAAGCAAAAATACGGAAACAATAAATTTGAAACGAACGTAATAATTTCAAAAGAAAAAAGCTATGCAAAGCTAATAGACTTAGAAAACGAAACAGAATTTATCCTTGTCGATTTAGAAACATCAAATGGAAAATTTGTAGGAGAATTAAGGCAACAATACGATAAAATAATAGAAAATATTATAATAAAATGTACTAGTAAAGAAGCATTTAAAAGTAAGCAAGCAAAAGAAATAATCAGCTATATAGAAGAAAAATATGGTGACAAATTAGAATTTTTATGGGAAAAATTCGATAACAATGCTATTTGGAGAAACAAACAAAACAGCAAATGGTATGGACTTCTAGTAACACTAGAGGAAAAGAAATTAGGAATTGAATCAGACAAAATGGTAGAAATTATCGACTTAAGATATCAAAAAGAGAAAATAGAAACCATATTAAATAATACAAAAATTTTTCCAGGATATCATATGAATAAAAAAAGTTGGATTACAATAAAATTAGACGAATCCTTAGATACAACAGATATATTCAAGTTAATAGATAATAGCTATCAATTATCAATAGGAAACAAATGTGGCATTATAGGGGAGCGTTTGTCTCAAAAAGTATATGAATATTTAACAACCATACCTGAGGGCAAAGTAGTTACCTACAAACAGGTTGCAGAAAATTTAGGAAACAAGGGCTTGGCAAGAGTGGTAGGAAATATACTTCATAAAAACCCAGATGGAGACAAATATCCTTGTTATAAAGTATTAAACAGCAAAGGAGAGCTGGCAGAAGCTTTTGTATTTGGAGGAAAAGAAAATCAAAAAGAAAGGTTAGAAAAAGATGGCATCAAAGTAAACAATAACAAAGTTGATTTAAATTTATATCAGTGGAAAGAAAGATAAAAGGAGGAGAAATTATGAAAAGAAAATTTTTGTTAGTAATACTGATAGTAACAATGCTATTATTAATTATGATGCCAATAGGATTGACAGAGGAAAAAAATTTAACAAATATACAAGAAAATAGAACAGAATCAGAATTGATTGTAGAAGAAGATAGTGCTATTGATTTTGTATATTCGATTTCTGAAGGAGAAGTCACGATAACTAGATATAGAAATAAAAAAGCAGAAGTAAAAATACCTAGTATGATAGATGGTTGTCCAGTAACAAGTATAGGTTCGGATGCATTTAGAGATTGTAGCAGTATAACAAATGTAATAATACCCAATACTGTAGTGAACATAGAATCGAAAGTGTTTTTTGGATGTAGTAGTTTAACAAATATAACGATTCCAAGAAGTGTGAACAATATGATGCATTGGGCGTTTTGGGGGTGTAGTAATTTAACAAGCATAAATGTAGATAGTAACAATCAGAAATACAGTAGTGAAAATGGAATTTTATTTAACAAAGATAAAACAGAAATTATTAAATATCCAGAAGGTAAGGAAGATTCCAATTATGTAATATCAAATAATGTTACCCAAATAGGTCCCTGGGCATTTTTTAATTGTAGAAATTTAAAAAATATGACAATTTCAAATTGTGTTAAAAGTATAGGAAGTATGGCTTTTTATGAATGTACAAGCTTAACGAACATAGATATTCCAAATAGTGTTACCAATATGGGAGATCATACATTTTATGGATGTAGTAGTTTAACCAATATAACAATTCCAAGTAGTGTAACATGTATAGGAGAAAATACATTTCAAAGATGTACTGGATTAACAACAATAATGATTCCTAATAGTGTAAAAACAATAAAAAGAATGGCGTTTGAAGGATGTAAAAATTTTACCATATATACATATAGAGGAGCATATGCACAAACTTATGGAAATGAGAACAATATAAATGTAGTATTGTTAGATGATTGTTTACTAGGAGATATGGATGGTGATGGCGAAATAACTCCATATGATGCTTATATAATCAATGTAATATTTGAAAGTGGAAGAATACCAACAGAACAAGAACTTTTAATAGGAGATGTTGATGGAGATGGAGAGTTAACTCCATATGATGCTTATATAATCAATGTAGCATTTGAAAGAGGAGAAAATATAAAAAGATATATAATGATAAAGAAGAAGTAATTGGCACAATTGGAGCACTAAAAGTATCTAACAAAGAAGTAAAAATGAATAGTCTATATGTAAATGAAAATTATATCAATTATTGATTGACTTTGCAAAACAACTAGGAAAATGTTATCATAAAGCAAATAGGAAATTAATGTAAGTAAAGATAAAGGGAGCATATATGAAAAAAAGAGCCAGAAAGAAATCAAATAAAAAGAACAAAGAAGTCAATTATTATAGAAATTTTGGAAGTTTATCAAACGATAGTGTTGTAACAGATATCTATAATAAAAAATTTAGGAATGAGGAAAAAACGATAGCAACAAAATGTCAGGTTAGAAAAATGACTGACGAAGAATACGAAAAATACTTTGGGAAGAAAAAAATCAATAAGGACAGTTAAGGGGAAAGGAAGATAAAAATGAAAATATTAATTATTTGTAGCAAAGCATTTTACAAGGACATAGCACCAATAAAAGAAAAATTAGAAAAAATGGGACACACAATAGAACTACCAAACTCCTACTATGAACCAGAAGCTGAAAAAATAAGTTGGGAATTAGGCAAAGAAGAACATGCAAAATTTAAAGCAAAGATGTTTAGAATGAGTGAAGAAAGAATTGGAAAAATGAATGCAGTATTAACACTAAACTTTGACAAAAATGGAAAGAAAAACTACATTGGAGGTGCAACATTTATTGAAATTTACGAAGCATTTATGAAAAATAAAAAAATTTATTTGTACAATGATATTCCAGAAGGAATGTTATATGACGAAATAGCTGGCTTTTCTCCAATTGTAATAAAGGGAGATTTATCGTTAGTAGAATAAAATCTATTAGAGGAGAGAAAATTTATGAGTGAAGATGAAAGAGAAGACGAACAAGAAAGATGGGGTAGACATCAAGAAAAAACATTTGAAAAACCAGCACATGATACATTACTAAAAGCAATAAAAAATTTTAATGGATTTACTGGATATTCAATTGACCTTGGTTGTGGTTCTGGAATGGACACATTAGAATTACTTTAAAATGGATGGGAAGTATTAGCAATCGATAATAATCCACATAGCTTTAGTAGAATAAAAACAAAGTTAAATGAAAAGCAACTAGCTAAGCTTGAAACCAAAAAGGAACGTTTCGAAGAATTACAACTTCCAAAAGCTGATTTAATAAATGCAAGTTATAGTATTCCATTTTGTGATCCAAAATTCTTTGATAAATTTTGGACCAATATCAGCGAAGCAATCAACAAAAATGGGAGATTTTCAGGTCATTTCTTAGGTAATAAAGATGAATGGGCATTCAGAAAAAACATGACTTTATTAAGCAAACAAGAAGTCTTAGGATTATTTAATGAATTTCAACTTGAACTTTTTGAAGAAAAAGAATTTGATAAAACAACAACTTTAGGAGCTTTAAAGCATTGGCACATATTTAAAATAATTGCCAAGAAATGCAAATAAAATGATAAAAATCTTGAGTAATAATAGCTAGACAAAATATAAAGGAGAACAAAAACATGGAACTAAAAGAAAAATTAAAACAACTAAACGAAAAAAGTAACATTGCGGAAATCCAAAAATACATACAAGACATGAAAAAAGAAAGAAAATTTGATAGAGTTACCATCGAAAGAGAAATGATGTTATTTATAGAAGAAATAGGAGAACTAGCCAAAGCAATAAGAAAAAACACCAATGGGCGTCTAGATATAAAAAAAGAATACAAAGACAATATAGAAGAAGAACTAGCAGATTGCTTTATCTACTTACTAAGCATAGCTAACATGAATGAAGTAGACATGTTCAAAGCATTTAAAGAAAAAGAAACAAAAAACTGTGATAGAACATGGAAATAAAAGAATAAATAAAAAGGAGAGACCTAGAAATGGATTCAGAAGCAATTAATATATTTGACTTTGATGGAACCTTAACAACAGAAACTTGGCCCAAATTTTGGGTCTGGATAGAAAAATTTGGATATAATGGAAAGCAAAGAAATGACAATTTAGAAAAAGCATTGGCAGAATACAGAAAAAACAAGGAAGGAAATGAATTAGAAAAATTTTTTGGCTTTTTTAATAATTTACTTACTGAAAATCAGCAAACCCTTACATACGAAGAACTAATGGAAGGAGAAAAACATATCCAATACAATCAGGGAGTAATTGAATTTCTTGAAGGCTCATTAGCAAAAAACTACATAGTTTCGGGAGGACTAACACAATTTTTAGAAAAACTAAAAATAGCAAAACACTTTGAAGGAATTTATGGAACCTCATTACGACATAATGAAAATAGTTTAATTGTTGGAATTGGTGAAGTAATGACAGACGAAAAAAAGATAGAAGCAATTCAAGAAATTTTAAGAAAAAATAAAAGACAAAAAAATGATTGCCGAAACGTAAACTACATAGGAGATGGGGCTACAGATGCAGCAGCAATGAGATTTGATTTTTGTTGTGTCGCAGACTATAAAAATGGTAGTGAGCTTTCTAATCTATTGCAAGGACAAAAACAAAAAAAGCAAGAAGAATTTATTCGATAATAAAAAGGAGACAAAAAATGACAAAAGTATTATTTGTATGTTTAGGAAACATATGTAGATCGCCAATGGCAGAATTCATACTAAAAGACATCGTAAAGAAAAACAAAAAAGAAGAAAAATTCTATATATCTTCAGCGGCAACTAGCTATTACAACGAGCTAGAAAAAGAAGAAATGTATGGAGATGCCAAACAAATGCTAAAAGAAATGAACATTCCATTTGAAAAACACATAGCCAAACAAATCAAAAAAGAAGACTACGAAAAATATGACTATATCTTAGCCATGGAAGAAAAGAACCGAAAAGACATACTAAAAATAGTAGGACAAGACAAAGAAAACAAAATCTATAGACTATTAGACTTTACCGAAAAACCAGGAAACATAGCAGACCCTTGGTACACAGGAGACTTCCATACCACTTACTATGATATCGTATATGGCTGTGAAAAATTTTTAGAATATATTGAACGCAAAAAATAAAACAGGAGAAATTAAAAAATGAAAAAACAAATTTTAATATTTGGAGGCAGTTTCAATCCACCGTTAAACTCACACTTTTCATTAGTAGAACAAATACGGAAACCAATATCCTAACATACAAAAAACAATATTTGTGCCAGTAAATGCTACCTATCAAAAAGCAGACCTAATTAGCAATGAGCATCGATACCAAATGTTAAAACTTGTCTGTGACAAAAACGAAAAATTCGAAGTATCAAAACTAGAAATGGAAAATAAAAGACAACTTTATACCATCGAAACACTAAGGAAATTTCAAGAAATCTATCAAGATTATGAAATTGCCTTTTTAATGGGAAGTGACAATTTAAAGCAATTACATCAATGGAAAAAAGCAGAAGAACTAGTAAGCAACTTTAAAATCTATGTCTTAAAAAGAAATCAAGACAACATCGACAAAATCATACAAAAAAACCCTTTTTTAAACAAAAACAAAAAAGCTTTTATAAAAACCCAAAACATCATAACAACTAGTTTAAGCTCTAGCTTTGTAAGAGAACAAATAAAAAACAAAAAAAGCATTCGATACCTAACAACAGACGAAGTAGAACAATATATCAAGGAAAATAAATTATACCAATAAAAGGTGGTAACAATATGTTAAGAAAAGAAAAACTGAAGCAAGAAGCGGCAAATGCAATTAATTGGATAAAAGAATATGCGAAAAAAGCAGGCGCCAAAGGAATTGTCGTGGGCAATAGTGGAGGAAAAGACTCGAGTACCGTTATTGCCATGGCAACCAAAGCAATCCGGAAAAGAAAATGTAATAGCAGTATCAATGCCATGTTTTTCAAACACAAAAGACCTAGAAGATGCCGAACTTGTTTCCAAAACATTTGGTGTAAAATCACTAACAATAGATTTAAGCAAAACTTATCAAGAAATGGAGACGCAAATAAATCAACAACTAGGCTCTAAACTATCCAAAGAAGCAACCATCAACACAAAGCCACGACTAAGAATGACAACCTTATATGGAATAGCACAAACTTTAGGATATCTAGTAATAGGAACTGGAAATCTTTGCGAAGCTATGGTAGGCTATACCACCAAATGGGGAGACAACAGTGCAGACCTAAACCCCATTGGAAACTTCACAGTAGAAGAAGTACTAGAAATAGGAAAAATGTTAGGAGTACCAGAAAAAATACTAGCAAAACCACCAAATGATGGACTAGGAGACTTAACAGACGAAGAAAAAATGGGCATAAAATATAGCCAAATTGCTCAAATGATTGAAACAGGAGATACTGAAGAAGTAGCTAAACAAGAAATTTTAAAAAGATATCAAAATTCAAAGCATAAAAGAACTACAGTACCAATCTATACCTTTGAAAGAAAAAATTTCTTATTAGGCCAAACAAAAAATAACCAAGAAAGCCTTTAATTTAAAAAGAAAAAGGAGAAAAAAATGCAACAAGAAAAATTAGAATTAGTAGCAGACTTTTATGAATTTACCATGTCAAATGGTTACTTTATCAAAAACAAAAACGAAATAGCCTATTTTGACATATTCTATAGAAAAACACCAGATGGCGGAGGTTATGCTATAGTAGCTGGTTTAGAGCAAATCATTAAATTTATCCAAAACTTAAAATTTGATAAAGAAGATATTGAGTATTTAAAAAAACAAAATTTATTCTCCGCAGAATACTTAACATATCTTGCAAACTTTAAATTTACAGGCGACATTTGGGCAATACCAGAAGGAACAGTAGTATTTCCAAACGAGCCATTAATAACCGTAAGAGCCCCACTAGTAGAAGCTCAAATTTTAGAAACAATGTTACTTTTAATCATAAACCATCAAAGTCTAATTGCCACCAAAACTGCAAGAATTGTACAAGCAGCAAGCGGAAGACCAGTCATGGAATTTGGAGCAAGAAGAGCACACCGGAATATCGGCAGCTATCTATGGAGCAAGAGCAGCCATCATTGGAGGAGCAGTAGGAACTTCTTGCACAGCAACCAGCCAAAAGTTTGAAGTGCCAGCAAGCGGAACCATGGCACACAGCTGGATTCAAAGCTTCGATACAGAATATGAAGCCTTTAAAACTTATGCCGAGACTTATCCGCAAAATGGAACCTTTTTAATAGATACATATAACACCTTACAAAGCGGATTGCCAAATGCGATAAAGGTATTTGACGAAGTATTAAAACCACAAGGAATAAGACCAATTGCTGTAAGAATAGACAGTGGAGACTTAGCCTATCTATCCAAAAAAATAAGAACCATACTAGACGAAGCAGGCTATGAAGATTGTAAAATATGTGCCACAAATTCCTTGGACGAAAACCTAATTCACTCTTTAATTGAGCAAGATGCCAAAATAGACCTATTTGGTGTAGGAGAAAACTTAATTACAGCCAAAAGCGATAGCGTATTTGGTCGGAGTATATAAATTAGTTGCCATCGAAAAAGAAGGAAAAATCATTCCCAAAATAAAAATTAGTGAAAACGTAGAAAAAATCACAAACCCAAGCTTCAAAAAAGTATACCGTTTTTATGATAAAGAAACCAATTATGCGTTAGCAGATGTTATCTTATTAAATGACGAAGAAGCACCACAAGGTGAATACGAAATATTTGACCAACACAATACTTGGAAAAGAAAGACATTAAATAATTACTATGTAAAGAATTTACAAGAAAAAATATTTGAAAACGGAAAGCTAATCTATCAAAATCCTAACCTAGAACAAATTGCAAAATATGCCAAAGAACAATTAGATACCATTTGGGAAGAAGTAAAAAGATTAAAAAATCCACAAAGGTACTATGTTGATTTATCACAAAAACTATATGATTTAAAAACTAAATTATTAGAAAAAGGATAAAGGGAAAATGAACGAACTAGAGCAAATCAAAAAAATACGAAAACCAATCGTAGAATGGTATCAAAAAAACAAAAGGCAATTACCCTGGCGAGAAGAAAAAAATCCTTATCACATATGGATTTCTGAAATTATGTTACAACAAACCAGAATCGAAGCAGTTAAACAATATTATAAAAGATTTTTAGAAGAAATACCGACAATTCAAACTTTAGCAGAAATAGAAGAAGAAAAACTACTAAAATTATGGGAAGGGCTGGGCTATTACAATCGTGCAAGAAATTTAAAAAAAGCAGCAGAAGAAATCCAAAAAAATTATAAAGGTCAAATGCCAAAAACTTATCAAGAATTAGTAAAATTACCTGGAATAGGAGAATACACAGCAGGAGCCATTAGTTCCATTGCTTACAATGAACCAATGCCAGCAGTGGATGGAAATGTACTTCGTGTCGTTAGTAGAGTAGTTGGCAGTAAAAAAGATATATTGGAAAGTAAGACGAAAAAAGAATGGACTGCCAAATTAAAAGAAATTATGCCAAAACAGGCAGGCGATTTTAATGAAGGGTTGATGGAATTAGGGGAACTAATTTGCATTCCAAATGGAGAACCAATATGTAAAAAATGTCCTTTACAAGAGATGTGTGTAGCAAAAAAGGAAGGATTAACCGCTACCATTCCAGTTCGTAATCAAAAAATAAAAAGAAAAAAAGAGGACGTAACCGTATTTTTATTAGAATTTGAAGGGGAAGTTGCCATTCGAAAAAGAGATAAAAAAGGGCTGTTAGCCAATATGTATGAATTTCCTAACATTCTTAAAAAAGTAAAACAAAAAGAAATAGAAAAAGTGTTACAAGATTGGGAAATAAAGAGTAGTTTGATTGAGAAAGTAGGTAGCCACCATCATGTTTTTTCTCATGTTGAGTGGGACATGATAGGTTACAAAATCCAGGTAACCAAGAAGAATAAAGAATTTATATGGAAAAGCAAAGAAGAAATTTTAGAAAAGTATGCAATTCCAGGGGCATTTGTGCCATTTCGTAACAAACTATAAAAAATAAAGATGGCGGAGTGAGTGGGATTCGAACCCACGGGCCGCTCTTCGCGACTACTACAGTTCCAGTGTAGCTCGTTATGACCACTTCGATACCACTCCATTTTCGTATCTTATTATATACTAAATTGGTAAAAAAGACAAGTATTAAATTTTAAAATATATAAGTAGGTGATAAAATGAAAATAGGATTTACCATCGGAAAATTTGCACCATTACACAAAGGGCATCAATATCTAATAGAAAAAGCCTTAAGTGAAATGGACAAATTTTATGTTGTAATCTACGAAACCAAAGTAACCAACATTCCAATCGAAACAAGAGCCAATTGGATTAAACAAATTTATCCAGAAGTAAACTTAATTTATGCCAAAAATCCACCCACCCAATATGGACTAGACGAAGAAAGTGTAAAGATACAAACTAACTACTTAAAAGAGGTGTTAGGAGATATTAAAGTGACACATTTTTATAATAGTGAGCCATATGGTAAATTTGTAGCTAGAGACTTAAAAGTTAAAGAAGTGCAAGTAGACAGAGAAAGGGAAAAATATCCAATTAGTGCAACAGCAATTCGAAAAGAAGTGGAGTTAAATGAGGAGTTTTTAGAAAAAATTGTTTACCGAGATATGAAAGAGGCTTGAAGCAGAAAGGCTTCTTTTTATTATGTTCTCTTAAGAAAAGCTTTATTTTAAATTAAGAAAAAATTAATAGAATTTTTGGATACCTTATGCTAAAATAAAAAAGAATTAGGAGACGGGGATTGAGGGACGTTCCTTAAATCTTCAATCCCCAAGGAAGGAGAAAAAGATGGAAAAGACAGTTTTAAAATGTGAAAACCTAAACAAAAAATTTGGTAAAAAACAAATTTTAAAAGACGTTTCCTTTGAAATTGAGCAAGGAGATATCTTAGGATTTATTGGGCCAAATGGTGCGGGAAAAACTACTACCATTAAATTAATATTAGGACTTCAAAGTATCACAAAAGGAAAGGTACAAATCAATGGATATGACATTGAAAAGCAATTTACCAAAGCTATTAGTAATGTTGGTGCAATTGTCGAGAACCCAGATTTATACATGTATTTGTCAGGACTTGAAAACTTGAAATTAATTGCTAACTTATATAAAGGAATTGACCCAAAAAGAATAGACGAGGTTGTAAAACTGGTTAAGTTAGAAAATAGAATAAAAGACAAAGTTTCTAAATATTCTTTAGGAATGAGGCAAAGGCTAGGAATTGCTCAAGCTATTTTGCATAAGCCTAATTTACTAATTTTAGACGAACCAACCAATGGACTAGACCCAGAAGGAATAAAAGAAATGAGAGAACTTTTGATGGACTTAGCAAAAAAAGAAGAAATGGCAATCTTAATTTCAAGCCACAACCTAGCTGAATTAGACAACCTATGTAACAAAGTTTGTATCATTAAAAATGGAGAGATTATTGAAACAAGTGACATAACAAGCATAAAAAAAGAAGCAGGAAAACAATTCCAAATATTAGAAGTAGATAACATTGAAAAACTAAAAGAACTACTACCCAAAGCAATTATCAGTAAAAACCAAGTTAAGATAGAAATACCAAAAGAACAAATACCAGAAATGATTGAAAAATTAGTAGAGAACAACATCAAAATATATCAAGTAAAACAAGAAGAAAAATCTTTAGAACAAGCATTTTTCGAAAAGACAGGGGGAAATCACATTGAGTAAATTAATTAAAAATGAATTAACCAAAATTTTCAAAAAAAAGAGCATTTATATAACTTTATTTGTCATTTTAGCTTTTGTTATTTTAACCAACTGCATTTATAAATTTTTCTATCATAGTGGTATCTATAGCGAATACAATGATAGCTATATCCAATATGCCAAGGAAGAAATTGCAAAATTAGATCCCAATAAACCAAGTGATGTTAAAATGTATATTGATTTAAAAACCACTTTAGACGTTTATGAAATAAGACAAAAATACGAATCAGGAACTTGGCAAGAAAAGATACTATCTATGCAAGTTTCAGGATACATCAATGAAAAAAACACCTATTTATATGGAGAAAACAAAGACAGCCAAAAAGTAGCAAAAATAGAAGAAGAAATCAAGCAAACTCTTCAAAAATTAGACCAAGGAGATTGGAAATTTTTTGCCCAAGAAGAATTAAAACAGGCAAAAACAGCCCTACAAAGATTAGAAGAGCAAAAACAAAATACCGTTGACAAGCAAGAACTACAAGACTTAGAAATAGCAATAAAAAATGCTAAAATTGACCAAGAAGTAGCCGAAATTAGGATAAATAAAGACATTATATACGGAAATGACTTTAAAAACAACGCCTTAGAAACCTATCAAAGTGAAGCCAAAACTATAATCAGTGCAGAAGTTAATACACGGAGAACAAGAATATAAAACAAAACAAGAATACAACAAAAGCTTAGAAAAAAGAGAAATAAATCACTACATTTTGGAAAATAACATAGACATCAACAAAACAAATGATGTAAGAGGAATTCTAAAAAATATATTTAGTGAATATGGCTTATTTATCATCGTCATGATAGTCATGATAGCAGGAACCATTGTAAGCGAAGAATTTAACAAAGGAACCATCAAACTATTATTAGTAAAACCATATAGTAGAAACAAAATATTACTTGCCAAATTTATAACTGTTTTAATCATGATAGCATTTACTATTGTAGCAGTTATAGCAATGGAACTAATCGTAGGAGGAATCATTTTTGGATTTGACAGCTTATCAGTACCAGTTTTACAATATAATTTTACAACAGGAAACTTAGAAGTGCTAAACATCTTTACTTATTTAGGAATAGAAATACTAACGCAAGTACCGAAATTTATCCTATTAGCAACACTTGCCTTTTCTTGCAGTACCTTATTTACAAACAGTGCAGTAGCAATAGCAATACCACTGCTAGGTTATATGTCAGCTGATATGATTAACATGCTAGTCATTCAATACAAGGTACAATTCATGAAACTATTTGTCAGCTTAAATTGGAACTTCGAAGAATACCTATTTGGTAATTTGCCAAAGATGGAAGGAATGACTTGTAGTTTTTCTATTATAATATGTGTGCTATATTTTGTGGCTATGTTAATACCAACTTTTATTACTTTTAAAAAGAAGAACATAAAGAACATTTAGCTTGAAATGATTTTGGGGACGGAGGAAAAAATCATGATTGAATTGTTATACAACCATGATTTTTTCCTCCGTCCCCAAAATCATTTCAAAATAAATATTGAATTTTGTAGAAAAAAGAGGTATAATAGTAGCATAGAAAATTAAAGGAGGAATCAACATGGAAGCAAAAATTATTGGAGAAACCTTACCAGCCGTTATTTGTAAACTACAAAAAGGAGAATCAATCCTTACAGAAAACGGTGGAATGAGTTGGATGGACAATAAAATTACCATGAAAACAACCACAAATGGTGGAATTATGAAAGGAATCGGAAGAGCCTTTGCAGGAGAATCACTTTTTATGAATGTATACACAGCAGAGCAAGACAATGCAGAAATAGGATTTTCTTCTTGTTTTCCAGGACAAATATTAGAGTATGACTTAAAAGAAGGAGAAACCATCATTGCACAAAAACGTGCTTTTCTATGTTCAGAAAATACAGTAGACATCTCTATGCAATTTCGTAAAAAGCTAGGAGCAGGATTTTTTGGAGGAGAAGGATTCATCATGCAAAAAATCACAGGACCAGGAAAAGTATTTTTAGAAATTGATGGTTCTGTTGTAAAAAAAGAATTACAAGCAGGAGAAAAATTAAAAGTAGACAATGGATATGTAGCAGCCATGACAAAAGATGTACAACTAAACATTGAAACCGTAAAAGGCGTAAAAAATATAGTATTTGGTGGAGAGGGATTATTCTTAACAACACTAGAAGGACCAGGTACCATATGGTTACAAACCATGCCAATTTCAAAATTATCAAGCTTATTATACGTAGGAACAGCAAGATAGGAAATTTTGCCAAAAGGGACAGACCTTTTTGGCAATTTTGTTTCTTTTTTTTAAAATTTAATAGAAAAAAGTTTGTAACAACTTTTGGGAAGTAGCGTAAAAATCTTTCCGACTTTTAGGTATATAAGTAGTAAGCAAGGTAATATAATATAAAAAAGGAGTTAAAGAAAAATGAAAGTAATATTAGTTAATGGAAGTCCACATGAAAAAGGATGTACCTATACAGCCTTAAAAGAGGTAGAGAAGACCTTAAACCAAAATGAAATTGAAACTGAAATATTTTGGCTAGGAAATAAACCAGTAGCTCGGATGTATTGGTTGTGGAAATTGTTTAAAAACAGGAGAATGTTTTGTAAAAGATAAAGTAAATGAATTTTTGGAAAAAGTGCCAAAAGCAGATGGCTTTATTTTTGGAACACCAGTACATTTTGCAGCAAGCTCTGGTATGTTATCTTCTTTTATGGATAGAGCTTTTTATGGCAGAAGAAATTTATTTAGCAATAAGCCAGCTTCAGCAGTAGCAAGTTGTAGAAGAGGTGGGGCAACAGCCACTTTAGATGAAATTAACAAATATTTTGGTATTAGCAATATGCCAATCGTATCTTCTCAATATTGGAATATGGTGCATGGAACCAAACCAGAAGAAGTAATAAAAGACGAAGAAGGAATGCAAACCATGAGAACGTTAGGAAACAATATGGCGTGGCTATTAAAATCAATAGAAGCAGGGAAAAAAGCAGGAATTGAATTACCTAAAAATGAACCAATTGTTTCTACTAATTTTATAAAACCATAATTTTTTGAATATGGTAGCAAAATCATTTTAAATAACAAATAAATATTGCCAATTATTAAAAATAAAGATATAATAAGAAAAAAGAAAGCGATGTTTTTTGTGCTTTTAGGGACGAGGCCAAAAAACATCGCATCAAAAAGGAGATATTATAATGAAAAAAACAATCGCAAAAACAATCATGATAATTGCTATTTTAGCATTTACTTATGCAAATTTAGGACAAGTACAAGCAGTAACCAATCAAGAAATAACACAACAGCAACTAGAAAACTATGTAAAGGACATAGACCCAAACAACGTAAGCAAAGAAGATATTTTAAAGATATATGACGAAGTAAGCAAAGACTATTCTCCAGAAAATATAGCTGATATGCTAGAAGAAAATGCAAAGGAAATAGAAGCACAAGGCGTTAGCAAAGATGTAATTTCAGCAGGGGCAGAGTTTATTAGACAAACCGATACACAAAGTATAAGAAAAATAATAGAAGATGACATTGACATAGAAGATATCAAAGAAAAGATACAAAAAGGTTATACAGCAGATCAAATTTTAAATAGTATGGTACAAGAAACACCAACCACAAAAAAAGTAGAAATAGCAACAAAAGTACTATTATCTAATAAAATAATAAAAACAATTGTGACAATAGCAGTAATAGTATTTATCTATGGAACCATTCTTAGATGGATTATTTATACCAAAGCTGGAAAACATGGATGGGCAGCAATTGTGCCACTTTACAGGCAAATTGTAATGTACCAAGTCTGTGGACTATCTCCATTTTTGATGCTACTTTGGTTAGTTCCTATATTTGGATGGATTGCGATGCTAGTAATTGCCATCATGAAAAGATTTTGCTTGGCTAAAGAATTTGGAAGAGGAGCTGGTTTTGGTTTTGGATTATTGTTTTTCGGACTAATTTTCCAAAGCATATTAGCTTTTCATCCTAAGATTCAAAAAAATGAAAAGGAAGCGTGAAAAAAGAAAAATGAACCAGAAGCGGAAAGATAGGAGTTTTTGATTCAGGGATTGGTGGCGTAACTGTCTTACGGCGAAATGATTAAAATTTTACCAAAAGAAGATTACATCTATTATAGTGATTCTAAAAATAATCCATATGGCGATAAAACAGAAGAAGAAATAAAACAGCTATGTGACAACATTGTCTTGCATTTACTAGAAAAAGAATGTAAAGCAATCGTAATAGCATGCAATACAGCAAGCGCAAAAGCAGCAGAATTCTTAAGAATAAAATATCCTAAAGTACCAATTATTGCAATCGAACCAGCCTATAAAATGGTGCATGATTATAATTATGATAAAAAAACCTTAGTAATGGCAACAAAAGGAACAATAGAAAGTGAAAAGTTTAATTTATTATTAAAAAAATATGATAATCATAAAACCTACCTTTTGCCTTGTGTGGGATTAGCCGAAAAAATCGAAGCAGGAAATCAAGAAGAAATTAAAAAATATTTGCAAAAAACACTAGGTTGTTATAAAAACAAAGTAGAAAATGTAGTGCTAGGCTGTACCCATTATCCCTTGATTCAAAATGAAATTGCAGATATTTTAGGGCAAGTTAAATTTTTTAATGGAGCTCCTAATTTAGCTAAGTATCTGAAAGAAGTTTTAGTGCAAAAGGATTTATTAAATGATGGAGAAGGAAGAATACATTTTGAAGATTCAGCAAGATTAGTAGAGAAGGAAAAAAGATTTTTTGAGATTTTAAAAGAGATTTTGGGGACGGAGGAAAAAATCATGGATTGAATAACAACGCAAGCCATGATTTTTTCCTCCGTCCCCAAAATCTTTCCCAAATTTCAAAATTATAAATATTTTTTCAACTGTTCCACTGTATTTTCCTGAAACTGAACAAACTCTGTTAGAATATTTTTCACAGGCTCATCGGTATTAGGGTTATGGTTTAAAAGCTTAACGCCCTTAATAATTCCCATATTAGTACCTTGTAGCATCATTTCAGCAATTTTAGAAGTACTTTTATCCTCCATAGTATTAAACTCTACACTCATCCACCCCATAGCTTTTTGCATGGGATTTAGCTCCTTGGGAAAGTCATTATAATGAGAAAGTTCAGTATTAACCTTATTTAAAATATCGTTATATTTGTCATATTGAAATTTTAAATCCTTTTTGAAATCGTCATCTTGTATCTTTTCAGCAACGTTAGAAATTGAATCCATCCCCATTTTAATTCCCTTATTAACTTCATTTAAAATATAACCAGGACTATCCATTGTAAATTCCTCCTTTAATTTTTTTTAATATAACCAAAAGGAAAGAAAAATATTCTTTATGATGTTTTTTGGGACGGGGTCAAAAAACATCATTTTATGAAAATAAGTGAACAATAGTATTGACTTTAAAAGGGAAAAAATGATAAAATCAATTATACAACACCAAAATGACATAATGTGAAAAGAAGAAATACGAAAGAAAGAGGAGCAAACAAATATGAGATGGATTGTAAAAGAAAAAAACGATAATGGAATCACATTAATTGCATTAGTAATTACCATTATTGTTTTATTAATTTTGGCTGGAGTAGCAATTGCGACCTTAACAGGAGAAAACGGAATACTAAAAAAAGCTGATACAGCAAAACAACAAACAGAAGAAAAATCAGCAAAAGAAAAAATAGAGTTAGCGATTGCAAGTAGTATGGATAAAGATGGAAGTTTTAATGTGGAAGATTTTGAAAAAGAAATCAAAAACTTAGGAGGAACCACAATAGAAAAAACAGAAGAAACTATCACGGTAGAAATGGATGATTATGAGGCTGTTATTGATATTAAAACAGGTAAAATAATAAAATTTGAAAATACAAAAGGAATTAAGCCAGAAATAAAAGCAAATTTATGTCAAGAGGATGGAAATGCTTTAGTACCAGATACTGAATATGAAACAGTAATACTTAGTGTAAATATAACAAATGAGGAACAATTAGGAACGATAGACCTAATTACAGTAAAAGACTCAAAAGGAAATATTATTAGCAAAGAAAACAATATTATAGGAGAAGGAAAAGAAAGCTTTAAAGTAGCAGGAACAGGAACTTATACAATAACAGTAAAAGCAACAACAGATGGCGTGTCAAAAGAAGTAACAATAAAAGTGCCCATAAAAGTAGCATCAGAAGGTTGGGAAATAACAAGTCCAAAAGATGTAGAATGGTATAATTATGGAAATTCAAAAATAAATGAACCAAAACTAACAGGAGAAATGACACCAATCAAATATATAGGAGAAGAACAACCAGGAAATAAATGGGCAAATGCAGAAACGGTAGATGGAAGCATGTGGGTATGGATACCAAGATTTGCTTATAAAATAACAAAAGGATATCAGTCAAGTAGTGCAGGAACAATAGAAGTTGCATTTTTAGATGTAAATAATAATTTTTTAAATGGAGAAACTGGGGAATTGATAACTGATGACCTAAGTAAAATTACTTATTCTAACTATGTACAAAATCAGTGGTTACTTCATCCAGCATTTGCAAGTAATGCTGAAAATGGAGGAGGATTTGGCGAAATAGAAGGTTTCTGGATAGGAAAATTTGAAACAACAGGAAATAAAACAGATGGATTAAGCGTAAAAGCAGGACAAAAGAGTTTGTGTAATATGATAATAAATGAGCAATATAAATTAGCCAGAGATAGTAAATTTGGAGAAATGGTTGATTTAAATTCTCACATGACAAAAAGTAGCGAATGGGGAGCTTGTTGCTATTTAGCACATAGTAAATATGGTACCAATAGTCAGAACTTAGAAAAAGGAGCTAGAGCTTATACAGGGGGAAGTAACAAAAAAGCAGTGATATATAAAACAAACAAGAAGCAAAGTACAACACACAATGCAACAGGCGTTTATGATATGGCTGGAGGATTTTATGAAATTACAGCTTCCTATGTAGATACAGGAAGTAAAAACTTAAGTAATTTTGGAGGAACCAATCAAGGTGATTTTTATGGAAATGATGAGGAAAGAGGAATTAGTACTCCATATAAAATGGTATATAAAACACTAAATCGGAACAGATAGTAGAAAATGTTATCGTGAAGATTACAAAAAATATAAAGGAGATGCTTTGTATGAAACTAGTAGCATACAAGAGAATTCGGGATCTATCTATTCCTGGTTTGGAACTGTAACTCGGCATACCTGTGGGAGATAAACCATTTTTTCAATATGGTGTAATGGAAGGTTCGCCAACGCCAAGTATATTTACTATAGAGGGTTATAATGGTGAAGGTTTTCAATATGCAACATTTCGTTTAGCACTTACTTTTTAAGCCAATGCAAAAAAATAAAAAAAGAGAAAAGAAAATACCTCTTATGATATAAAATCTGTAGCAAAGAGGTATTTTTTCATGTTCACAAAAAATTCACAAAAAAAATTAGCACTAACTATTGACAAGTGCTAAAAATGGGTATAACATATAAGAGGTTAGCAAACAAACTACAAGAGTGCTAAAAGAGGTGAAAAAATGTTAGATAAAAGAAAAAAGAAAGTCTTACAAGCAATCGTAGAAGAATACATAAACACAGCAGAGCCAGTAGGATCCAATGCCCTAACCAAAAACCATGGACTAGAATGTAGCAGTGCAACCATCCGAAACGAGATGGCAGAACTAGAAAAAGGAGGATTTTTAGACAAAACCCATACCTCTAGTGGAAGAATACCATCAGCCAAAGGATACCGATACTATGTCGATGAACTACTAAACGAAAATGACATCAGCAGAGAAGAAATCAAATACATCAGTTCAAAATTAGAAACCAAAGTAAACGAAATCGAAGACCTAACCAAAATAGCAGCCAACACCATATCAGAAGTAACCCATTACACAACCGTCTCCATAGGACCCAAAACAACCACACAACTAATCGAAGAAATCAAATTCGTCTTACTAGGAAGCAGAATGATAATGGCAGTTATCTTAACAGACACAGGGTTAGTCAAAGAAACCATCATAAAATTTGACGAAGACATAAACGAAAAACAAGTTCAAACCATGAATTACATGTTTAACAACAAACTAAAACACCAACCAATCGAAACCATAGACAGACCATTAGAAGAATACCTATATGACGAAATGACTTACAGTGTAAACGTAATAAAACCAATCATAGAGCAAATCAAAAAAGTATTAGAAGAAGACAATAAAATTTACTTAGAAGGAACCAACAGAGCCTTTGACTTACCAGAATTCAACAGTTTAGAAGTAGCCAAAAACTTTATAAACATATTAGACACCAAAGAACTAGTAGCCGACATGTTAAACTCAGGATTTGCCGAGGACATCAACGTCTACATAGGAGAAGAAAACGAAAAGCAAGAACTAAAAGACTTTAGTGTAGTTACCTTCAAACACAAAGTAAATGGAAAAGACTTAGGAACTATAGGAATCATAGGTCCAAAAAGAATGGACTATTCAAAAGTCATTTCCGTTATGAAATATATCAACAAAAAACTAAAAGAATTTGACTAAAAATCACATAAAAAAGAAAGGAAGCGATTTAGAAAATGGACGAAAACAAAGAAGAAAACTTAGAAGAAAAAGAAGAAACAAAGCAAGAAGAAAAACAACAAACAACAAAAGACATGGTGCCAAAACAAGACTATGAAGAACTAGAAGACAGATACAAAAGAATACTAGCAGAATTTGAAAACTTCAAAAAAAGAAGTAGTAAAGAAAGAGAAGGGCTATACAACTCTATTTTAGCAGACGTAGTAGAAGTCATTCTTCCTGTTGTCGACAACTTAGAAAATGCAGCCAAAGTACAAACAGAAGACGAAGAATATAAAAAAGGCGTAGAATTAGTACTAAAACAATTTAAAGATGTTTTACAAGCCAAAGGCGTAGAGGAAATAAAAGCAGTAGGAGAAACTTTTGACCCAGAACTTCACGAGGCTGTTAGTAGTATTCAAAATGAAAATCTAGGAGCAAAAGAAATTGCAGAAGAATACAGAAAGGGCTATAAGATTGGTAGTAGAGTGATACGCCATTCGATGGTAGTAGTAGCCAACTAAAACCAATAAGGAGATGTTGAAATGGATTTACCACGAAATAAAGATGGACATTATATAGACTTAGTGGCAAATATTATTTGTAATACTAGTAAAACAGCACGGAGAAAGAGACAGAGGTTTAGAAGAATATTATAAAAAAATAAGAAGAATTTACCCAATAGATACATTTGAAATAGAGGAAGAAGATGGCAGAAAATTTAATTTTTATAGGGAACATGTATTATTAGATTTAATGAATGATGAAGACAATATAAATGTAGATTCTCTAGATTATAATGTTTATGAAAAAGAATGGGGCAATACTGAGTATGAAATAGCTTCAATTAATATAAATAAAAGAAATAAAATATTTAGTATTTCGGTTTGGCATAATGAAAAATATGAAGGTAAGGGATATGCTAAATCAATTTATTTAAATGCAAGGAAAATATTAGAAATATTAGAAATAGAAGATATAGAACAATATGAAATAACAACACCAGTTGATAAAGTAACAAAACATATGAAAGAAAAATATGGAACATTAAAAGATAAGTTTCATGCTAGAGATAGATAATATGTAATAGTTATTAATTTTAAAAGAGGATTTTAAGGCGGAGATAAAATCATCTTGAAAAATAAATAAAAAGAAAAACAAAACAATGTTTTTTGACTCCGTCCAAAAAACATCAAAGAAAGGAAGATTAAAATGGGAAAAATCATAGGAATTGACTTAGGAACAACAAATTCATGCGTAGCAGTAATGGAAGGTGGAGAGCCAGTAGTAATACCAAATGCAGAAGGAAACAGAACCACACCATCTGTTGTAGCATTTTCAAACAATGGAGAAAGACTAGTTGGACAAATTGCAAAACGTCAAGCAGTAACTAACCCAGATAATACCGTTATTTCTATTAAAAGAAAAATGGGAACCAATGAAAAAGTAAATATAGAAGGTGACAAATTCTCACCACAAGAAATTTCAGCAATGATATTACAAAAACTAAAAGCAGATGCAGAAAACTATTTAGGACAAAAAGTGACACAAGCTGTTATTACGGTACCAGCGTATTTTAGTGATAGCCAAAGACAAGCAACAAAAGACGCTGGAAAAATTGCAGGTTTAGAAGTTTTGAGAATTATCAACGAACCAACAGCAGCATCACTTGCTTATGGAATGGATAAAGAACAAGACCAAAAAATTATGATTTACGACTTAGGAGGAGGAACTTTCGACGTTTCTATTCTAGACATTGGTGATGGTGTATTTGAAGTTCTAGCTACAAATGGTAATACAAAATTAGGAGGAGACGACTTTGACGAAGCAATTATCAACTACTTAGTTGACGAGTTCAAAAAATCAAATGGAATTGACTTAAAAACTGACAAAATGGCAATGCAAAGATTAAAAGAAGCAGCAGAAAAAGCCAAAATTGAATTATCTGGTGTACAACAAACACAAATCAACTTACCATTTATCACAGCAGATTCAACAGGACCAAAACACTTAGATGTTAACCTAACAAGAGCAAAATTTGAAGAATTAATTCATGACTTAGTAGAAGCAACCGCAGGACCAGTTAACCAAGCTTTAAAAGACGCAGGATTAACACCAAACGACATTCATAAAGTATTATTAGTAGGTGGTTCAACTAGAGTTCCAGCTGTACAAGAAGCAGTAAAAAGAATTACAGGAAAAGATGCCGATAAAGGTATTAACCCAGACGAATGTGTTGCAATCGGTGCAGCTATCCAAGGTGGAGTATTATCAGGAGATGTAAAAGACTTAGTATTATTAGACGTAACACCACTTTCATTAGGAATTGAAACATATGGAGGAGTATTTACAAAATTAATCGAAAGAAATACAACCATTCCAACCAAAAAATCACAAATCTTCTCAACCGCAGCAGATGGTCAAACATCAGTTGAAGTTCACGTATTACAAGGTGAAAGAGAAATGGCTGCTTACAATAAAACACTAGGAAGATTCCAATTAACAGGAATTCCAGCAGCACCAAGAGGTGTACCACAAATCGAAGTAACCTTTGATATTGACGCAAACGGAATTGTTCACGTATCTGCAAAAGACATGGCAACTGGAAACAGCCAAGATGTATCAATTACAGCATCTACTAACTTAACAGACGAAGACATAGATAGAGCTGTAAAAGATGCAGAAGCACATGCAGAAGAAGATAAGAAGAAAAAAGAAGAAATTGAAGTTAAAAATAATGCAGAAAGCTTAATCTACAACAGTGAAAAAACACTAACAGACTTAGGCGATAAAATTAGTGGAGAAGAAAAAGCAAAAGTAGAAACTGAAATTGAAAACACTAAAAAAGCAGTAGAAACAAATGACACTGAAAAAATTAAAGAAGCAACTGAAAAACTAACAAAAGTATTCTATGAAATGTCAGAAAAATTATACAAAGCAGCCAATCCAAATGGGGCAGCCGGACCAGATGGGGCTGCTGAGGCAGGAGCAGAGCCAGAAAATAATGATGGTAATGTGTATGATGCGGATTATAAAGTAGAAGACGAAGATAATAAATAAAAAAGTAGATTAAGTATGAGGTTGGAATAATAAATATTAAAAATCCAGCCTCAAGCTTTAGTAAAGGAAAGAATATGGAAGAAGAGATAAGTTTAATCAATCAAGAGGGAGAAAAAATCACATCAGACAAGATAAGTTCTCATATAGGACTTGCGTATCTTATACTAGAAAGAGACGAAGAATTAAAGAAAGAGTTTGAACAAAGTGGTAAACGAAATCCATTAGAATTTTTATTGGGAGATAAAGGCTGGATGACTACTGCTAAAATAGGAGAGTATTATAAAAAAATTGTATATGATAGTGAAATAATTTCTGATAGCCAGAAAAAATGGATAGAATATTATCTTAAAAAAGGCTATAGGCCACAAGATTTAGCAATGGAAAAGAAAAATTTAGAAAGAGGAGAATAAGAGACAATGGCAACCAAAAGAGACTATTACGAAATATTAGGAGTAAACAAAAATGCAACAGACGACGAGCTAAAAAAAGCTTATCGAAAACTTGCCAAAAAATACCATCCAGATGCAAACCAAGACAACAAACAAGAAGCAGAAGCAAAATTTAAAGAAGTAAACGAAGCTTACGAAAACCTATCCGATCCACAAAAAAGAAGAATGTATGACCAATTTGGGACAGTAGATCCACAAGGATTTGGTGGAGCAGGAGGGCCATTTGGTGGAGCAGGAGGGCCATTTGGTGGGCAAGGAGGTTACTATTCTTATAGTAGCAGTGATTTTGGTGACTTTGGAGACTTAGGAGATATCTTTTCCTCCTTCTTTGGAGGAGGATTTGGAGGAAGAACTTCAAGTAGAAGACAAACAGGACCAAAAAAAGGTGCTGATTTAAACCTAGGAATGGACATCACATTTGAACAAGCCTTTTTAGGAGTAGAAAAAGAAGTAATCATTACCAGAAATGATACTTGTGACATTTGCCATGGAACAGGAGCAAAACCGGGAACCTCTAAAATGAAATGTACTACCTGTAATGGAACAGGTCAAGTAACAGCTGTTCAAAACACTATTTTAGGACAAATGCAAACCAGAAGAACTTGTACCACCTGCCATGGAACAGGAGAAATTATCAAAGAGCCATGTGAACACTGCCACGGAAAAGGAACTATAAGGAAACAACCAAAAATCAAAGTAAAAATTCCAGCAGGAATAGACGATAATCAAACTGTTGTCTTACGAGGAGAAGGAGAACCACGGAGAAAAAGGTGGACCAAAAGGAGATTTATATATTACCGTGAGAATCAAAAGACATAGCATTTATACTAGAAAAGGAAACAACGTCTTATGCGAAGTGCCAATTACCATTACTCAAGCAACCTTAGGGGCTGAACTAGAAATTCCAATGGTAGATGGCATAAAAGAAACCTATAAAATTCCAGAAGGAACACAAACAGGAACTAAATTTACCCTTCGAAACAAAGGATTTAAATCTGTTAACTCAAGCAGTGTAGGAGACTTTGTATTCACGGTAACCGTACAAACACCAAAAAGATTATCAAAAGAACAAAGAGATCTGCTAATGCAATTAGCAAAAACTATGAATGAACAGCCACCAGTAAAAAAACGTGGGTTGTTTGGATAAATAGAAAAACTATTTTAAATGGCAAGCTAAAAGGTAAAGGAGAAAATACTTTTGGCTTGTTTTTTTGCGTGCTTTTGTGCTATAATTTACTTGATAAATTACAAAATAAAGAAAAAAGAGGCATAGAAAATGAAAAAAACAAAAATAATATGTGGAATAGGATTAATAATACTTGCCATTCTGTTAGTAATCATTGCATACTTCTGGGTAATAGACATCCAAACCAAAGTACCAAACCAAATACAGCAAAGTTGCAACTTAGAAGTTAAGCAATTCATGGGAAGAAACCTATTTATCGTAACGCCGAAAAACCAAGAAACAACCAAAACAAAAATATTATACTTCCATGGAGGATCCTATGTAGCAGAAGCCACAAAACAGCATTGGGACTTTATCGAAAAAATCGTAAACGATTTAGATGTAACCGTCATTTTACCAGATTACCCACTAACCCCAAAATACAACTATAAAGACGTCTTCCAAATGGTAGTACCACTATACAAAGAAATAATAGACATAGTAGACCAAGAAGACCTAATCATAATGGGAGACTCGGCAGGAGGAGGTTTAGCATTAGCATTAGAAGAAAAAATAGGAGAAGAAAACTTAAAAGTGCCAAGCAAAACCATTTTAATTTCCCCATGGCTAGACGTAAGGCTAAACAACCCGCAAATAGACGAAGTGCAAAAAAATGATAAGCAATTAAACAAAGAAACCTTAAAATTAGCTGGAATAGCCTATGCAGGAGAAGATGGAATCAACAGCTACTTAGTAAACCCAATAGAAGGAGACTTATCAAAACTAAAAAATGTAACCATATTTACGGGAACACATGACATACTAAATCCAGACGTACACATATTAAAAGAAAAAGCCCAAAAGGTAGGCGTAGACATAGAAATAAAACAATACGAAAAAGCAAAACACATCTGGGTAATCGATAAAAACAGTGGTGAAGACTTAGAACAGCAAGCCTATCAAGAAATCTTAGCACTTTTACGACGGTTACTAATGGCAAGCTTGGGACAGGTTACCTAATAAGTGACCACCAATGTCGCTAAAAGAGGAACCTGTCCCAGAACACGCCAAAAGGCATAAGTCGTACCTGTTTCAGATTGTGCCAAAAGGAGAAAAAACAATGAAAAAGAAAAAAGAAAGCAAATTATACTGGAGAAGATTAGACAACTCTGCCAAAATTTTCCCCATTTCGAATGGGAAAAAATATAGCACCGTGTTTCGCTTATCTTGTGTTCTAAAAGAAAAAATAGAACCTAAAATGCTAGAAGAAGCAGTAAAACAAACTTTAGAAAAATATCAATCATTTAAAGTTAGGATGAAACCCGGACTTTTTTGGTATTATTTAGAGCACAATCCTAAGCCACCCAAAGTAGAAAAAGAACAAGACTATCCTTGTAAATATATAGATAGCAGGCGCAACAACAATTATTTATTTAAAGTCACCTATTTTGAAAATAAAATTAACATTGATATTTTTCATTCTCTAACAGATGGAAACAGTGGAACGACTTTTTTTAAGGAGATTGTTTATACTTATTTGGAATTAATGCATCCAGAAGAATTAGATGAAGAAGAAAGAAGAGTTCGAAAGATTGATAATGATTTTAATACAGAAGACAGTTACATGAAAAATTATGACAAAAAAGCAAAGTCAAATGCTTCGGGAAAAAAAGCATATAGATTAAAAGGAACAAAAATCCCTTTAGGGGCAATTAGTGCCATTCACGAAATGATAGATTTAGAAGAACTAAAAAAAGAAAGCAAAAACCAAGGAGCAACCATAACACAATACCTAACAGCAGTTTTAATTTATAGTATCTACCAAGAAAATTATGTAAAAAGCAAGGGAAAAAAGCCAGTAAAAGTATGCATACCTGTTAACTTAAAAAAATATTTTTCTTCCAAAACCATGAGTAATTTCTTTTCTTACATAACCGTAGAAGCCGAAATGAAAAAAGATAAATTAGATACATTTGAAAAAATCCTAGACTTTGTGAAAAAAGATTTTAGTAAAAAACTAACCGAAGAAGAAATCCTAAAAACAATGTCAACCAATGTCAAAATTGGAAATAATCTATTGGTTCGAGCAATTCCATTAGCAATCAAAAAAGCAATTGTTCGTTTAAGCTATATTGAGATTAGAAAATATACCACCACAACATTTTCAAACATAGGAAGAATTGGTATGATAGGAAAATACAAAGATTATATCGACTACTTTTTAATGCTAATTGCACCAGAACAGGTAGAAAAAATTAAATGTTCTAGTTGCACTTTTGAAAATAAAATGGTATTTACTTTTACCTCTATTTTGCAGGATAATAGCATAGAAAAAAGGTTTTATGAAATTTTAAAAAACAAAGGAATTAAAATTACAATAGAAAGTAATGGTGTTTTAGATGATATATCCAGAGAAGATAAAAGCCAAGAAAAGTGATAAAATGATAAAAATATGGATGAGTGTATCCATTATAGTGGCAATAATATTGTTTATTATCAATAAATTAACGACGCCTAATATTCCATGGGCGGCTCTTGCCAATAGCCGGTATTTTATATAGCTGGGTGGTGGTTATGTACTCTCTTAAGAAAAACATTAATATAGCAGGTCATGTGTTACTGCAACTAATAGCACTTTCGCTATTGACGGTTTATATAGATCATTTATTAGGAGAAAAAGGTTGGTCCATAAATATTGCTATTCCTATTATGATTATGATTGCAAATGTCACAATGCTAGTGCTTACCATTGTTAGTTACAAAAAATATATGAAGTATGCGGTGTATCAGTTAATTATTGTCTTTTTAAGTATGATACCTGTTATTTTGGTAACAGAGAATATTGTGCAGGATAAGGTTTTAAGTATTGTGGCAAGTGGTATTTCGGTTTTTAATTTTTTGATTTGCCTGATTGTTTCTGCCAAAGATGTAAAAGAGACGATTGTTCGAAAAATTCATATATAGGAATTGACAAAGATTACATAAAGTGATAAAATATTTCTATCTTAAAATTAAGGAGGAGTATGAGATGAAAGCTAAAAAGAGAAAACAAAAATTTGAGCTTTTAAAAGAACGGATACGGGAGGAACAAAAATTAGAAAGGGTCACGATAGAAAGACAGGAGCATAGAATTGTTCTTGTTACTGACCGCCGGTTAATTATTTCTGAAAAAGAGCTAATTGCTACTATTATTGAAGCTGTAACCTATATGAGTCCGTTTTTCGTGTGCGAGAGAGTGGTGGAAGAAATTCCAAAAGTTTTTTCTAGAAGAGGAAAGAAATGGATGTTAGGAAAAACCAGAATAATAGTCAAAACTTCTGGCAAGAAAAAAAATTGGTTGGTAATTATTAAATCTAAAAAGTCCTAGTAAACCATAAAGAAGCCCTAGTAACAGTATAGGGCTTCTTTTCTAGTATAAGGAGAGTATTAGTCCTTAAGAAAAATGCCAAAAACACTTTACTATAACCTTAAAAAAATATATAATAGAAAAAAAGGAGAAAAAAGCCATGGCAAGAGTAGAACAAACCAGTCTAATCATAAAAAAAGAAACTCTATATGACAAAATAAGAAAAAAACTCTTTCTTTTCATTTTCCAAAAAGACTATATAGCCATGCAAAAACTAGAAGAGCTAATAAGCCCTAGAAGACCAAATACCAATAAAATAATCATACCAAAAGAAATAGGAAAGGACATCAAAAAAATATGAAAAACATAAAAGACTACAATTTAGAAGAACTAAAAATAGAACTAAAAGAATTAGGAGAAAAGCCATTTCGAGCCGAGCAAATATTCAAATGGCTATACCAAGAAAAAGTAGAAACCTTTAACGAAATGACCAACCTATCCTTAGAACTACGTGAAAAATTAAAAAATCAATATACCATGTGTAACTTCAAAATCCTAAAAAAACAAGAAGCAAAAGACGGAACCATCAAATACCTATTTGACGTACTAGACGGCAATGCCATAGAAACCGTACTAATGCGATATCACCATGGAAATAGCATTTGCGTATCATCACAAATCGGCTGTAAAATGGGATGCAAATTTTGTGCATCAACTGGAATTAATTTCATTCGAAACCTAAGCACAGGTGAAATTGTAGAACAAATCATAAAAGTAGAGCAAGACACTAACGAAAGAATATCAAATGTAGTATTTATGGGAATTGGAGAGCCGTTAGACAATTACGAAAATGTAGTAAATGCCATCAAATTAATCAACCATCCCAAAGGACTAAACATAGGAGCTAGACACATCAGCATATCAACCAGTGGATTAATCCCCAAAATCTATCAATTAGCCGAAGAAAACATACAATGCACCTTATCCATCTCTTTACATGCAACCAACAACCCCAAAAGAAGCAGTATGATGCCAGTAAATAACACCTATCCTATTGAGGAACTTATGCAAGCATGCAAAGACTACATTGCCAAAACCAACCGAAGAATATCCTTTGAATATGCTCTAGCCAAAGACAACAACGACAATTTAAGCGATGCCAAAGAACTAATCAAACTCTTAAAAGGCATGTTATGCCATGTCAACCTAATACCAATCAACAAAATAGAAAACGGACAATTTGACAAAAGCTCAAATGAAAATATCATGAAATTTCGAGACTACTTAAATGACCATGGAATCGTAGCCACCATTCGAAGAGAATTGGGAGCTGACATTGATGCAGCCTGTCGGACAACTACGAATAAAAAAGTGGTGAGGTTAATTGGGGGACTTTTATTTTTCCACCAAACGTTTCAAAAATAAACGTCCCCAATTTCCCCTTGCTATTTTGCTTTAAATATAGTAAAATAGAACCGATGTAAAAGGAGAGAAAAATGATATTAGAAGAAATAAAAGAAATGTTACCATTTGCTAATAAAATAAAAGTATATGCATTTGTTGGACCATCTGGAACAGGAAAAAGTTATCGAGCACAAATGGTAGCAGGAGAAAGAAATACCCATTTTATTATAGATGATGGATTGCTAATCAAAGACAATGAAGTAATAGCAGGAGAATCAGCCAAAAAAGCCTCAACCAAAGTGGCAACTGTTAAACATGCACTTTTTTATGAAGAAGAAGAAAAAGCAGAGATTGTAAAGGCTTTAAAAAAATATAAACCAGAAAGTATTTTAATTTTAGGAACATCAGATGGAATGGTACAAAAAATCGCAGCTAATCTAGGTTTGCCAGAAATTTTAGAAACCACCTATATAACAGACGTTGCAACAGAGGCTGAAATGAAAACAGCAAGAAGAATAAGAGTAACTGAAGGAAAACATGTAATTCCAGTACCTACCTTTGAAATAAAAAAGGATTTTTCAGGTTATCTATTAGACCCTCTTCAAATCTTTAAATCAAAAGGAAAAGGAGAAAAGCCTTACATATCTGAAAAATCAATCATAAGACCAACCTTTAGCTATATGGGACGATTCACCATTTCCGATTTAGTATTTAGGCAAATTGTAGAATACTTAGCCATACAAACACCAGCCATCTATAAAATTCTAAAAACGAGAGTAGAAAACTATGGAGATGGTGCTAAAATCTATATGGAAGTCACCATTATGTATGGTTATAATGTAATGGATGGTTTAAGAGACTTTAAACAAAAGGCTAAAAAAGAAATTGAAAAGCTAACAGCCATGAATGTAGAAGAATTAGATGTAGTTGCCAAAAACATCTATGTACCAGAAAACAGGGATTAGAGGGGACGCCCTTGGCTGTGCGAACGTTGAGTGGGCTTACAGATAAGTAATACCTTAAATATAGGAGGCAAAGATGTCATTTATTATTGCAATTGATGGACCAGCAGGCGCTGGAAAAGGAACTATTACCAAGCAAGTAGGAGAAAAATTAGAATTAATAAACATTGATACAGGAGCCATGTTTCGCTGTGTTACTTTAAGAATATGGCAAGAAGGAATTGAAATTGAAAACGAAAAAGCAATTCAAAACCTGTTAGAAACCATTGAAATTGAAATAAAAGAAAATGGAGAAGTTTTCTTAAACGGAAAAAACGTAACCAAAAAAATAAGAGAAAACGAAGTAAACAACATGGTTTCACCAGTATCTGTCATTCCACAGGTAAGACAAAAACTATTAAACTTACAAAGAAAAATGGCCAACGGAAAAAACGTCATCATGGAAGGAAGAGATATTGGAACAGTTGTGTTTCCGAATGCTGACGTTAAGATTTATTTAGATGCAACCCCAGAAGAAAGAGCAAGAAGAAGAGTAAAGCAAAATCAAGAAAAAGGAATAAAATGCTCCTATGAAGAAGTATTGCAAGGAATACTAGATAGAGATAAAAGAGATTCTAGCAGAGAAGTGGCACCACTAAAACGTGCGGAAGATGCTATCTATATTGATTCAAGTGATATGTCAATAGAAGAAGTATCAAACCAAATAATAAAACTGGCACAGGAAAAAATGGCAAACAATTAAGAGTATTCATTTTAAAACCATAATGAACAACAAAAAGAAGGGAGAGGGAAAATGAAAAAGTTAATCAAATGGATTGTAAGAGGTGCCATCTATCTATGGTGTAAAATCTATTATAGGGCCCAAATCAAAGGACTAGAAAACATACCAAAAGAAGGACCACTTATCTTTTGTGGAAACCATAGAACCTATTTAGATCCACCATTAATGGTATGCACTGCCAAAAGAGATATGCGTTTTTTAGCCAAAGACGAGCTAGCCCAAAATCCATTTTTAAATTTCTTAGGAAATGTATTTGATGCCATCCATGTAAAAAGAGACGAAAAAGATGTAACAGCCATAAAAGAGTCATTAAAAGCACTAAAAAACGGACAATGTATCGCTCTATTTCCAGAAGGAACCAGAAATGGCTTAGAAAAAGGAGAAAAAATAAAAGATGGTGTTGCTTTCTTTGCGGTAAGAAGCGGTGCTAAAGTAGTACCATGTGGAATTAAAGGTCGGAACAAAAGAAAATCGAAAAGTTACCATTACTTATGGAAAACCATTAGATTATAGCCAATATAAAGGAAGTAAAGACAAAGAAGTTTTAGAAAACATCACAAATGAAATCATGCAAAACATCATGGAGCTAGCAAAATAAGAATAGAAAGAAATTATGAAAACAATGACACAGAAAAAACCTTCAAAACAATTGAAAACAAACTTTTTCTCGAATATAATAAAAAACAAAAGATAGGAGAATAAAGAATGAAAAAAGAAAGCAACAAACCAAATGGTATCACGCTAATCACACTAGTAATCACAATCATTGTATTACTAATATTAGCAGGAGTATCATTAGCAACCTTAACAGGGCAAAACGGTATCTTAACAAAAGCAACAACAGCAAAGGAAGAAACAAAAAAAGCAGACTATATAGAAAACTTAGAAATCATAGGACTAAGTTTACAACGAAAAAAAGATATAAATAATTGGAACAACCAAATCTATATGAATGAATACGAGCAAGAAATAAAACAAGACCAAATGTTTCAAAAAGCACAAAAAATAGAACAGCTAGAAGATATAGAAGAAATAAAAATTCAGGTAATAACGCAAGAAGGATGGATATTTTTAGTAACAGAAAATAATATAGTACAACTAGAAGAAATAGTGAAAACAGAACCAACACAAATACATGTAGCATTAATTGGAGATACACTAAAATTTTTTGACACAGAAGAAGGAGCAACAACAGAAGTAGCAATTGCGAAAGAAAATGGAGTAACAACAGCTAAATATTATGGAAATATACAAGAAGAAACATTTAGTAGAGCAGAAGATACTGGAAAAGTAAATACACCATGGAACGAAGAACTTACCATGATAAAAGCAGTAGAATTTGTAAATGAAATAAGACCAACCAATTCATCTTGTTATTTTGCAGATATGACAGAATTAACTCAAATAAGAAATATAGAAAACCTAAAAACTGCGAAAATAACAAGTATGGCTCGAATGTTTGAAGGATGTAGTAGCTTAGTAACATTAGATGTATCAAAATTTAATACAAAAAATGTAACAAGCATGGCATACCTATTTAAGGAATGTAATAAAATAACAAATTTAAATTTAACCAATTTTAATACCAGCCAAGTAACAAATATGCAAGGCATGTTTAAAAATTGCGAAAACTTAACAAATTTGAACGTGTCAAAATTTAACACTGAAAATGTAATAAGTATGTTAGATATGTTTCAAGGCTGTAAGAATTTAGAGACATTAAATGTATCGAATTTTAACACCAAAAACGTAACAGATATGCAATACGTGTTTGATGGCTGTGAAAATTTGAAAACACTGGACTTATCAAATTTTGATACATCTAATGTAAACTATATGGTGGCTACATTTAGAAATTGCAAAAGATTACAAAAATTGGATTTAAAAAATTTTGATACAAGCAATGTTACTACTTTAGGAAGTATGTTTCTAGGGTGTACCGAATTAAAAGAACTTTATTGTAATAATTTTACCATAAAAGATAATGCTTGGGTAGGGGACATGTTTAATAACTTAGGAAAATTAGAAAAGTTAAATATAAGTAAATTTAATTTAGAAAATCATACAGGAGAAAAAAATTTCATTTTCTATCTAATGCGAAAAGAAGTTGAAATAACAACTAACCAAAAAATGAAAACATGGTTAGAGAATTACTCTGAAAATGCATATAAATTTACTAACATAATAACAATCGATTAAAAAAATATCCTAGTGTATCATAACTAGGATATTTTAATCGTGTTTGACAAAAACAGAAAAAAGATGTATAATTTTATATGTTTTTAAGAGAAAAGGGATTTTGGGGACGTTCCTTAAAATCCCTAAAAAAGGAGTAAAAAAATGAACAATCAAAATATTAGAAACATTGCAATTATTGCACACGTAGACCATGGGAAAACTACACTAGTAGATGCACTACTAAGACAAAGTCATATTTTTAGAGAAAACGAGCAGGTACAAGAAAGAATCATGGATTCCAACGATCAAGAAAAAGAAAGGGGAATTACTATACTTTCCAAAAATACTTCTGTTATGCATGGGGATGTTAAAATTAATATTGTAGATACCCCAGGGCATGCTGACTTTGGAGGAGAAGTAGAAAGAGTTTTAAAAACGGTTGATGGTGTTTTACTTTTAGTAGATGCCTTTGAAGGTGCTATGCCTCAAACAAGAGAAGTTTTGAAAAAGTCTTTAGCATTAGGGTTAAAACCAATTGTAGTTATTAATAAAATTGATAGACCAGGAGCAACACCTGAAAAGGTAGTTGACCAAGTAATTGAATTATTTATCGAATTAGATGCTAGTGACGAACAACTGGATTTTCCAGTTGTATATGCATCAGCTAAAAATGGAATTGCGAAAATGGAATTAAATGACGAAACAGAAGACCTAAGTTGTTTATTTGAAACCATGATAAAAACAATCAAAGCACCAGATTGTGATGAAGAAGGACCAGCCCAAATGTTAGTATCTAACATTGATTATGATGATTATGTTGGAAGAATTGCCGTTGGTAGAGTAGAAAGAGGAGTTATCACAACAGGTATGCCAGTATCGATTTGTGGAAAAGAAGACAAAATTACACAAGGAAGAATTGCAAAAGTTTATACTCATGTGGGACTAAATAAAGTAGAAGTAGAAGAAGGAAAAGCAGGAGATATCATAGAACTTGCAGGACTTCCAGACATCAATATAGGAGACACTATCTGTGATTTTAATAACCCAGAAAAAATCCCTTTTGTAGATATTGACGAGCCAACGGTTTCTATGACATTTAGTGTAAACAATGGACCATTTGCTGGAAAAGAAGGGCAATTCATTACTTCAAGACATATTAGAGACAGATTGTTCAAAGAATTAGAAAGAAATGTATCTTTAAGAGTAAAAGAAACAGACACACCAGATTCTTTTGAAGTATCAGGAAGAGGAGAATTACACTTATCTGTATTAATTGAAACCATGAGAAGAGAAGGGTTTGAGCTTTTAGTATCAAGACCAAAAGTAATTATCAAAGAAATCGATGGTGTAAAATCAGAACCAATCGAAAGCTTAGTCGTAAATGTTCCAGACGATTGCGTAGGAAATGTAATTGAAAAATTAGGAAGAAGAAAAGCCGAAATGGTAAACATGGAGCCAGCCGAAGCTGGTCACACCAAAATAGAGTTTAAAATCCCAGCAAGAGGATTAATTGGCTATCGTACAGAATTCTTAACAGACACCAAAGGAGAAGGCACTATGAATCACATTTTTGACTCTTATCAACCATTTAAAGGTGATATTCAAGCTAGAGTTAGAGGAACCATTGTTGCCTTTGAAAATGGAAAATCTGTAACTTATGGATTATATAATGCGCAAGATAAGGGAGAATTATTTATTGGACCAGGTGTAGAAGTGTATGAGGGAATGATTGTTGGACTTAATTCAAGGGGAGAGGATTTGGCAATTAATGTATGTAAAGAAAAACACTTAACCAATACTAGAGCTTCTGGTTCAGACGATGCACTTCGCTTAGTTCCTCCAATTCAAATGTCACTAGAAAAAGCAATTGAGTTTATTCAAGATGATGAGCTAGTGGAAGTTACACCAGAGTCTATTCGTCTAAGAAAGAAGATTTTAGATAGTAAAGAAAGAGAAAGAGCAAATAGGAATAAATAAGACTTATTTTTAATGATTGACATAGAAAGGAAATAATGTAAAATTGGGAAGAAGAAAGTTTGATACAAAACCAGAAAATAGTATAAAGGAAGAAGAACAAGAAATTGAATAGCAAAGAATTAGAAAAAATAAAACAAAAAGCTTTAGAAGACCACATACCAATTATCATGGATGACACCTTAGAAGTAATGGCCAAATATTTAAACAAAAAAAAGCCAGAAAAAATCTTAGAAATAGGAACAGCAGTGCGGATATTCAGCCATGTGTTTTACTAGTTTTCTAAGCCCAAATGGTAGAATTGATACCATAGAAAGAGAAAAAGAAAGAGTAGAAGAAGCAAAAGAAAATATAAAAAGAGTAGGAGTAGAGGATGAAATTCAAATATACGAAGGAGATGCCGTTGAAATTCTACCTACTTTAAGTGAGCAATATGATGTTGTTTTTATTGATGCAGCAAAAGGAAAATACCCATTTTTCTTAAAAGAGGCTCTAAGAATGATAAAACCAAATGGTATTATTTTTGCTGATAATATTTTGTATAAAGGCTATGTTTTAAGCGATTATAATAAGCATAAGCAACGTACAGCGGTTAGGAATTTACGTGAATATATTAAAGCTGTTAGCGAAAATCCAAAATTAGAAACTGAAATTTTAGAGGTGGGAGACGGATTGGCTGTTAGTCAAATAAAAGAAAAATGCTAGGAGATTAACTCTTAGCATTTTTTAATAATATTATTTTTCTGTATCTTCAGCATTTTCATCTTCAAAGAAGGAATCGTTTTCGATAGTTTCATCATTATCTTCATCTGGAATTTTATAAACTTCGTCTTCATCATCTAGCATACCATCAATGTCTTCTTCTGACAATTCTTCATCTTCTTCGGAATTATAATCATAGTCGTAATATTCGTAAGTACTATCATTATAAGTATTAATAATAGCTCTTACAATGAAAAATCCTGCCACTAAAATGGCAACAACAATAAAACAAATAAGAAAGATTTTTAGACCAGATTTTTTATTATTTTCTTGTTTGGGTAGCATGTTAAAAGCCTCCTTAAATTTTTTAATAATATTATTCTTTTTTCATTATAGCATAAAAATAGGTTAAAAAAAGAAGTTTATAAAAAAGTAATAAAAAAACAATAGAAATGTAATAAAAATGAAACAAAAGAAAGAAGTTAAAGAGTAGATATAGACATTAAGTAAAAAACAAGATATAATAGGAATATAAAAATTAGTAGAAGGTAGTAGTTATGTTAAAAAAGAAAGTTTTATTTATATCAAGTACAGGAGGACATTTAAGCGAACTATTGCAATTAGAACCTTTATTTAAAAAATATGATTATCATATCATAACAGAAAAAGATAAAGTAAATGAAAAGTTAAAAGAAAAATATGGTAACAAACTATATTTTCTACCTTATGGAACAAGAGCAAAACTATTCACATATATTTTCAAATATTTATACCTTTGCCTAAAAACAATGTATTTATATTTTAAGTTACGCCCTAAAGTAATCGTAACAACAGGAACCCATACAGCAGGACCAATGTGTTACTTAGGCAAAATATTGGGAAGCAAAATAATTTACATAGAAACCTTTGCCAACACCCATAAAAAAACAGCAACAGGAAGACTTATTTACCCAATTGCAGACTTATTTATTGTACAATGGGAGGAAATGCTTGAGTTATATCCCAAAGCAGTGTATGGAGGTTCGATTTATTAATGATTTTAGTATTATTAGGAACACAAAACAATAGTTTTTTCCGACTATTAGAAGAAATAGAAAAACTATTACAAAACAAAAAAATAAGCGAAGAAGTAACCGTACAAGCAGGTTACACAAAATTTCAATCCAACAACATGAAAATATTAGACTTTATCTCAAAAGAAGAACTAGAAAACTTACTAGAAAAAGCAGATATAGTCATTACCCATGGAGGAGTGGGATCTATTTTGCAAGCCATAACGAAAAACAAAAAAGTAATAGCTATACCAAGACACCATAAATATGAAGAACATGTCAATGACCATCAAAAAGAAATTGTAGAGCTTTTTCATAAAAAAGGCTATATAATAGGACTGCAAGAAGTAGAAGAATTAGAACAAGCCATCAAGCAAATAGAAGAATTTAAACCACAAAAATACAAACCAGACAATCACAAAATGTTAAAAATAATTGAAGACTTCATCGAAAAATGACCCATTGGTTCCGGGAATAAATGGGGACATGGCCCACTGGTTCCGGGTTTAAATGGGGACATGAAGGAAGATAATAGAAAAAGCAAAGGAGGACTTAAAATAAATGGAAGAAGAAAGAATCATGAAGGCAGACTTAGAAAATGCAAGCGAAGAACGATTTGAAAACACATTAAGGCCAAAAACGCTACAAGAATACATAGGGCAAAACAAAGTTAAAGAAAACATGAAAATATATATAGAAGCTGCCAAAAAAAGAGAAGAACCATTAGACCATGTTTTATTATATGGTCCTCCAGGCTTGGGAAAAACCACATTGTCCAATATTATATCAAACGAAATGAATTCCAACATCAAAATAACCTCAGGACCAGCGATTGAAAAACCAGGAGACTTAGCATCTTTACTAACTAACTTAGCAGAATTTGATGTGTTATTTATTGACGAAATTCATAGATTAAGTAAAAGTGTAGAAGAAATACTATATCCAGCATTAGAGGACTACACCCTGGATATTATTATTGGAAAAGGACCAAGTGCAAGATCCATACGACTAGATTTACCAAAATTTACATTAATAGGGGCTACCACAAAAGCAGGAGCGTTATCAACACCATTAAGAGATCGATTTGGGATTGTACATCGATTAGAACTTTATAGTATCGAAGACTTAACCACAATTGTTAAAAGGTCAAGCAAAATTTTAGAAGTAGAAATTGAAGAAGTAGCAGCCATCGAAATAGCAAGAAGATCAAGAGGAACGCCAAGAATTGCCAACCGACTATTAAAAAGAGTAAGAGACTATGCCATTGTATTAGGAGATGGAACCATTTCGCTAAAAATCACAAAGCATGCTTTAAACCAACTAGAAATTGATGAACTTCGGCTTAGACGAAATTGACCGAAAAATACTAGAAACCATGATTGTTCAATATAGAGGAAGACCAGTTGGAATTGAAGCTTTAGCAGTAAGTGTAGGAGAAGAAATTGACACCATAGAAGATGTGTATGAGCCATACTTAATACAAATTGGCTTTATGGCAAGAACCTTACGAGGAAGACAAGCCTTACCACCTGCCTATAAGCATTTAGGATATGAATGTGAAATGGGAGACGGTTCTTAATTCACATAGCGGATTTTGGGGACGGAGGAAAAAATCATGAAGTTATTATTACATACTTGTTGTGCACCATGTAGCATATATTGTATTGACAGCCTAAGACAAGAAGGTATTGAACCAACTATATATTGGTTTAATCCTAACATACACCCATACATGGAGTATAAACAAAGAAGAGACTGCTTAAAAGAATATACAAAAATGATAGAGGTAGAAGCCATTTTTGAAGAAAATTATGGCTTACAAGAGTTTTGTAAAAAGACAATAGAAGATTTAAATAATCGTTGTCAAAATTATTGTTATCCTGTTCGCTTAGAGCAAACTGCCAAATATGCGAAAGAAAATGGCTATGATAGTTTCACAACAACATTGCTAGTTAGTCCCTATCAAAACCATGAAATGTTGATTAAAGTAGGAAAAGAAATGGCGAAAAAATATGGAATAGAATTTTTGTATCGTGACTTTAGAGTAGGATTTCGAGAAGGGCAAACAAAAGCAAGAGAACTAGGACTTTATATGCAAAAGTACTGTGGCTGTGTTTTTTCAGAAGAGGATAGGTATTTACATGCCAAAAGAAAATAGATTACAGTTTCAATCTGTCTTGAACATAAGAATAAATAACCACAATAAAAATAAATGGTCAAGTTGTACCTGTTCCACCTTAGCCATAGAAGGAGATAAAAATTGATAAAAAAAGAAAAACACAAAAGTCTAGCAATTGTATTAGCCATCAATATAGTCTTATTTTTCTTAGTAAACTGTATACTAAACCTAAAATATGAACAAGTTGATGACTTCATTATATATAATATGTACTCAGGGTTAGATGGAGCCTATAACATGCATGGAATTTATATTCATCCAATTATCTGCATGATATTAAGCTTCCTTTTTAGGATAATACCAGTTATCAACTGGCATACCATTTTTTTACTCATAATGCAATTGATATGCTTTACCACAATAGGATATAAAATACTAAAGAAAAATGAAAATAATATTTCTAGTATATTGCTATACACGTTATTTGCAGGAACTTTTTATACAGCGCTATTATTACTAATACAATACACCTCAGTTTCAGCATTACTAATCGGAACAGCACTTTTTATAACAATTGATAGCCAAGAAACGGATAACCGAAACAAAAAGAATTTAGTATTAAGTAGCATTTTGTTTGCCATTGGCATTATGACAAGAATGCAATCACTATTAATAATAGTACCATTTTTTGCCATCTATGCTATCTATTATCTAGCAAAATATAAACGAAAAATGATACCAAAACAAACCCTTATTGCCATTGCAAAATACTACTTAACATTTATCCTAATAACAATAATTGTGTATATATCTAATATCATAATATATAATGCAAATGAAATCGATAAAAACTATAAAGAATATAATAAAATCAGATCATACTTACATGACTTAAGCTATGTAAACTATGAAGAAAACAAAGAATTATTCCAAGAAATAGGCTGGTCTGAAAACGACCATTACCTATTTTACACCTTTAATTTTGGAGATGAAAAAGTTTATAGCAAAGAAAACTTACAAAAAATCTATGATTATCAAAAACAAAAACAAAAAAAGCAACCAGATTTAGGAGAAAAAGCAAATTCACTAATAAATGAAATGCTCCAGACAAACACCTATATAAGCATACTAATCATTGCAATTTTCATGATAGCAATATACAACAAGAAAAAAGTATCCATTAATATTCTAATATTTTACACAAGCTTAGCAATCCATATGCTTTTTATCTTTTTAAACCGAAGCATGCTAAGAGTAGTAATACCAGAATATATAATAGGAACAGCCTTGCTAATTTACAATTTAGATTGGCATCAAAAGCAAACCACCAAAAGCCATATAAAAAATGCAATAACAATTACCGTTATATTAACAATCATAATTAATTTACAGAGCCAAAAATACAATTTTGATTATAAAATAGAAGACTACCAAAACTATAAACAATTAATAAACTATACAAATAGCCATAAAGAAAACGTATATCTTTATACTGTGCCATCTTTGCAATATCGATACTTAACCTATTCAGTATACGAAATGCCACCTGAAAAAGCCTTTTCAAATCTACGAGTAATGGGGGGCTGGGACATGTTAAATCAAAACTATTATAAATTTAAAAACAGATACCAATTAGAGGGAACCTTCTTAGATTTACTAAAGGAAAATGTTTATCTAATTGATGGCGATGTAACTTGGTCAGGAAAAAGATATGAAAAATATATCAACCATATTGTAAGGTTCCTAAAAGAAAATTACAACATAGACGTAACTTATGAAAAACTAGAAGAATTCGATAATCTTTATATTTATAAATTATCAGAAAAAGAAGGATAAAACCAAAAATAGGAGGAAAAAACTTTGGAAAAAATAGTATTAGTAGATGGGAACAGCATCATGAATCGAGCCTTTTATGGAATAATGGGAAGCAAAATCTTAACCACAAAAGATGGGAAATACACCAATGCCATTTACGGCTTTTTAGCCATTCTATTTAAACTATTAGAAGATGTAAACCCAAAATATCTAGTCGTTGCCTTTGACCTAAAAGCACCAACAGCAAGACACAAGCTATACGAAGGTTACAAAGCAACCAGAAAAGGAATGCCACAAGAACTAGCAGACCAGATGCCAATCATAAAAGAAATCTTGCGTGCCATGAACATAGACATCGTGGAAATGGAAGGGTATGAAGCAGACGATGTGCTTCGGTACCTTATCTTGTTATGGAGAAAAACAAGGACTAGAAGTAACCATCCTTTCTGGAGATAGAGACACCTTTCAGTTAGCAACCGACAAAGTAACCATTCGCATTCCCCACACCAAAGGAGGAAAAACAGAAACAGACGAATACAATCGTGCAGCCATCATCGAAAAATATGGCTTAGAGCCAAAGCAATTAATTGATGTAAAAGGCTTACAAGGAGATAGTAGTGACAACATCCCTGGAGTTCCTGGAATAGGTGAAAAAACAGCGCTTTCACTCATTCAAAAATTTGGCTCCATCGAAAACTTATATGAAAAAGTAGAAAAGCAAGAAGCAGAGTTAAAAGGAAAACAAAAAGAAAACATCGAAAACAACAAAGACCTAGCCTTTTTATCTAAAACCTTAGGAACCATCAACCTAGAAGTTCCAATAAAACACACATTAGAAAATTTCAAAGTAGAAGAGTGGGACAAACCAAAAGTATTAGAACTATTTAAAGAACTAAACTTTAATCGTTACATTGAACGTTTTTCTTTACGAGGGGAAGAAGTTGCCAAAAAAGAACCAAAAGATTTATTTAAGATAGTAGATAAAACCAAAGAAGAAATCATAAACTTAATAAACAAGCAAAAGCAAATGACATTTTATCTTCACACCAAAGAAGAACAGCTACCTGAAAAAATCATAAAAGAAAAAATAACAGGTTTTTCAATTTTTAATGCAGAAACAAAAGAAGCTAGCTATATTGCTATCACAGAAGAACAAATAGCAAAAGACCTAAAAGAAGTTTTAGAAAAGGAAGAAATAAAAAAAATAGGCATTAACCTAAGCAAAGTATACATCCTATTAAAACAAATAGGCGTTGATTTAAAAGGAATAAACTATGACATTGCAATTAGCAGTTACATTTTAAACCCAAGCCATAACAAATTAGAAATCGGAAACCTAATCGAGCAATATTTAGAAATAGACCTAGAAAGGTGGATACGGAGAAGAAACAAAGCAAGAGCAAATGAATTTATTTGATATGCCAACAGAAAAAGAAAATCAAGAAAAATATGCCTTATATGCCTATGCCATCAGCCAGATAAAAGAAATTACCCAAAAACAATTAGAGGAAATAGGAGCCTTAGAACTATTTTACGAAATCGACATGCCAACAATTGAGGTATTATCTAACATGCAGTGGAATGGCATGTATGTTGACGAAGAAGAGCTAAGTGAATTTGGAAAAGAATTGACAGATAAACTAGAGACGATCACAAAAATAATCTATGAAATGGCAGGAGAAGAATTTAACATTAACTCAACTAAGCAATTAGGAGAAATTCTATTTGAAAAAATGAAACTACCAGTTATCAAAAAAACCAAAAGTGGTTATTCAACCGATGTAGATGTCTTAGAAAAACTAAAAAGGGAAGACCCAATCATTGAACAAATCTTAGAATATCGCCAACTAATGAAGTTAAATTCTACCTATGTAGAAGGCTTAAAACAATACATTAACCCAAAAACCAAAAGAATACACTCCTTTTTCCATCAAACCATAACAGCAACAGGAAGAATTAGCTCAACAGAACCAAATTTGCAAAACATACCAACCAGATTTGAATTAGGAAAAAGAGTAAGAAAAGTATTTAAACCAGAAGAAGGAAAAATTTATGTAGATGCCGATTACTCTCAAATTGAGTTAAGAGTATTAGCCCACATTTCAGATGATGAGCACATGATACGGAGCCTTCTTGGAAGGGCAAGACATCCATAAACAAGCAGCATCGAAAGTATTCAAAACGCCAATTGACCAAGTAACCAAAGAGCAAAGAAGTGACGCCAAAGCCGTAAACTTTGGAATTGTCTATGGAATCAGTGACTTTGGGTTAGCAGAGCAGCTAGGAATTTTAAGAAAAAAAGCCAAAGAATACATTACCGAATACCTAGAGCAATATGCAGGCATCAAAACCTTTATGGAGGAAATTACCAAAAAAGCAACAGAAGATGGTTATGTAGAAACCCTATTTCATAGAAGAAGATACATTCCAGAGCTAAAATCAAGTAACTACATGGTAAGACAATTTGGCTCAAGAGCTGCCATGAACACCCCCATCCAAGGAACGGCAGCAGACATCATGAAAATAGCCATGATAAAAGTACACCAAGAGCTTCAAAAAAGAGGACTACAAGCAAAAATTGTATTACAAGTGCATGACGAAATGATGATAGAAGCACCAGAAAACGAAAAAGAACAGATAAAGGACATATTAAAACAAAGCATGGAAAGTGCAATCGACCTAAAAGTACCATTAATAGCGGACATAGGAGAAGCAAAAAATTGGTATGATTGCAAATGATATCCTAGTAAGAAACGTCCCCAATCGACCCTAAAGGAGGAGAAAAGATTGAAAAGCAAAAAGCAAATTGTAATGGTATTAGTAGCAGTTATTTTAGTAACATTTGTTTTTCTATTTAAAGACAATTTACTAAAGAAAATATATCCTAAAACATACAGTGAAGCGGTTTTAATCTATCAAGAAAAATATAAGATTGATGAGAACCTTATTTATGCTTTAATAAAAGCGGAGAGCAATTTTAAACAAGAAGCGGTTTCGAATAAAGAGGCGATTGGTGTAATGCAATTGATGGAAGAAACGGCCAAGGATGTAGCAAGGAAAAATGCGATTGAACTAGATTTTGAAAAGGCAAGACAAGAATTGTTTGATATCAATAAAAACATTGAAATAGGTACTTGTTACCTAGCAACACTTTTAGAGCGCTATCAAAACAAAGAGGTAGCATTGGCAGCTTATAATGCAGGAATTGGTACAGTAGACCGGTTGGATTGAAAAAGGCATTATAAAACAAGATGGTACTGACATTGAAAAAATACCATATAAAGAAACCAATCACTATGTAAGAAAAATATTAAGAGACTATAAAATTTACCAAAATTTGTATAAAAACTAGACAAATGACGAAAAATGAAGTAAAATAAATGTGTTAAAAAAGAGGAGAGAACAAAATGATAATAGAACAAATAATATTTATGGTCATTTCATTTGCGATATTTGTATACATGTTTTTTCGCATGATACGAAATAATGACACAACTTATATTGCAATTTTAGTGTTAGAATTTATAGGAATTGCACTTAATTTTGCAGAAGCATTATTTAAAGTAAAGCTAAACATGCTATTTGTTATTCTAAAATACATATTATCTATTATCATACCAATTGTGGTCATGATTTTAGAAAAAAAGAATATCACACTATTTGAAATGGTCTACCTACAAAAAGCAAAATTATATTTAATGTTAGGAGATAATAAAAAAGCCAAACAAGCTTTAATTGATTTATTAGAAAAAAACTCAAAATCTTATAAAGCACATAGAATGTTAGCTGAAATATACGAACAAGAAGGTGGCATGAGAAAAGCAATAGACGAGTATGTACAGGCTATCGACTTAAACAAAAAGGACTATGACTCTTACTACAAAGTAGCCGAGTTATTGACCCATTTAGACAAAAAAGAAGAAGCAGCAGAAATGTTATTCAATTTGCTAAACAAAAAACCAGAAATGTATAAAGCAACAGCGTTATTAGGAGAAATTTTAATCGAAAAAGAAAGATACAAAGAAGCTGTAAATATCTATCAAGATGCCTTAAGATACAACCCTGTAAGCTATGAACTAAACTATAATTTAGGAATTGCCTACACCATGTTAAACGACTTTCAAAATGCAAAAACTTGTTATGAAAAAGCTGCACAAATCAACTCTTTACTCTACAATGCCAAATATTCATTAGCAGAAATTGCATTGATTTATAAAGACTTAGAAGAAGCTGAAAAAAGATTTTTAGAAGCAATAGAGGAAGAAGAATTATCAGCAGACGGTTATTATGAATTGGCTAAAATCTATTTAATAAAAGGACAGAAGGATACAGCCATAAAATATATAAATGCAGCAATTGATGGTAATGCTAAAAAAATTGTAGAAAAAGTAAAAAAAGAGCCAATTTTTATACCTATTATGGCTAAAATTTCAATTCCATTTAATTTAGAAGAGCCAGAGGAAAAAGGTGAAAATAAATTACAAGAAAAAGAAATAAAAGCAAAAGAACATTTAGAGGAAATGAGTGAAATAACAAGAAGTTTAAGTTATAACGATATTAAAATGTTAAGAAAAAATAAGGCTGGAAGAGGAAAAAATAAAGTCCAAGAAGAATTAGAATTTGAACAAGATTGGCAAAAAGAAAGACAAGAATAGATTAAAATAATTTTAACTAAAAAGCTAGTTAAAATTATTTTTTATGTCGAAAACTATATACCACTAAATTTAAAATATGTTATAATATAATGGGGAGAAATATTACGAGTGATATAGTAAAAAAGAAAAAGGTGAAGAAATGAAAAAAATAGTTGTTGCCACGAATAACCAAGGAAAAATAAGAGAAATAAAAGAAATTCTAAAAAACTATGAATTAGTAACGCTAAAAGAAATAGGGTGTAATATAGAAGTAGAAGAAAATCAAGAAACATTTGAAGGAAACGCCAAGAAAAAAGCACAAGAAATAGCAAAAGTAGTTAAGTTGCCAGTAATAGCAGATGATAGTGGCTTATGTATAGAAAACTTAGCCGGTTTTCCAGGAGTTTACACAGCAAGATTTTTAGGAACAAGTGCAACAGATGCACAAAAAAATGCAGCTATCTTAGAAAAAATGAAAGACTTGAAAGAGGAACAAAGAAAAGCAAAGGTTAAGTGTGTTGTTGCTTATTACGAAGAAGGGGAATTTATTGTAGGAAAAGGCGAAGTGCAAGGCAAAATAGCCCAAAAACCAAGAGGAGAAAATGGATTTGGCTTTGATCCTATTTTTGAAGTAGAAGGTGGAAAAACTTATGCAGAAATGTCACAAGAAGAAAAAAATAAAACTAGCCACAGAAGAAAAGCATTAGAAGATTTGAAAAAACAGTTTTTAGAAAAATAAAATAATTTCCATAAACACTAGAAAGTTAAAAAATGATAATAAAAGGAGAAAGCAAATGAACAAAACAATTGGAATTATCACAAGAGAATACACATCAGACTACAAAGATGTTCCATTATATGGTATTAGAAGAGACGTTGTACAATATCTAAAAAAATATGATATAAACGTCATTATGATACCAATCATGAAGGAAAACATAAATGAATTTGAAAAAATAAAAGAAATCATAGACTTTTGCGATGGAATCATTTTACCAGGAGGCTCTAGCATATATGACATTGACTATGAAATAACCCAATATTTACACGAAATAGACAAGCCAACACTTGGAATTTGTTTAGGAATGCAAATTATGGGGAAATTATTCAATGGAAAAGTAAGAAATAAAATAGAAGATGGAAAACACTGTAGTGAAGAAGAATACGTACATAGCATTAGCATAAAAAAAGATAGCCTATTATATAAAATAATAGGAGAAGAAAAAATAAAAGTAAACAGTAGGCATATGATGCAAATACCAACCACAAAATTAGAATGTGTAGCCTATAGCGAAGATAATGTTCTAGAAGCAATTGAAGATAGCAACAAAAAATTCTTTATCGGAATTCAATGGCATCCAGAATCTCTTATGGAGGATGTTTACAGTAGGCGACTATTTGATTATTTTATCCATATGGGATTGTAAAAGAAATAAGAAAGAGGATAGGAGAAAACAAATGAAATATGCAATCAAACTACTAAACAAAAGAAAATTTCTATTATGCTTTTTAGACGCATTTCTAACAAATTTGTGCATATATTTACTACCAGTGGCATTAGCTATATTTACAAAAGCCCCATTTACACTAGAAAAACTAAGCTATCTAATTATATCCATAATAGGACTAAAAATAGCAGAAATCATACTAAACCACATATGGGTAATATATTTATTAAAATTTGAACACAAATATGCCAAAGACTTGCAACTAGCATATTTTAATCGTGTTGCCAACATGAAACCATTCAAACTAAATCAAGTACATAATGGATACCTAAAAAAACAAATTGATATTATAGCAGAAGAAGCAGAAGAATTTATGGAGAATATCTTCGAAACAGCCAATGGCTTTGGAATATCAGCAATTGTATTTTTAATACAAGTAATCAATCAAGATGTAAAAATGTTCTTTGTTTGCTTAGCTATGTTAATAGCAATTATAATTTACAACGTTTGGATTGGAAAAAAACATGTAAAAGTACAAAAAGAATATAATAAACAATATTCCAAATATAATGCTACCTATGTAGATTTCTTGCAAAACATAAAAACAGTAAAAAGACTACAAGCAGCCAAATATGCAAACAGTAAAAATGAAGAAACCTTTGAAAAAGTATTACCGAAATTAGATAAAACAAATACCTATTACTCTTTAAGGTCAAATGGAATTAGCTTTTTTGTTTATTCAATGTTTGCTATCATATTAATAAATTTATACACCCAAATGAAAGCTGGACAAGAGGTTTTATCCTATTTACTATTTTATGCTACTATATTTAGTGGACTAACAGGAGAACTAAAAGATTTAGCAAGATTATTTATCCACTACAATAAGTTTCAAGCGGCTAGCAAACAAGTAGAAAAAATGATAGGTAAAGAAGAGGAAAACAGTAACATCGAAACATGGGAAACAATAGAAATCAAAGACTTAACCTTTCAATATAAGGAAGAAACAAAAAACAATATATGTATACCAGAATTTAAAATAAATAAAAAAGACAAAATTAGTATTGTAGGAAAATCAGGGCAAGGAAAAACTACATTTATAAACATCTTAGCAAGGTACATTGAAATACCACAAGAACAGTATTTAATAGATGGAAAAATACAAAAAGGAAACTTAGACTTAGCCTATATTTCGCAAGAAATAGATTTATTTGATTTAACAGTAAAAGAAAATCTATGTCTAGGAAAAAATATAGAAAATGAGGTGCTAATGAAATACATCGAAGAAGCAGGATTATTAGAATGGATGGATGGATTAGAAAAAGGGTTAGATACTGTAGTAGGAGAAAGAGGATTGAAGTTATCAGTAGGGCAAAAACAACGATTAAATATTATAAGAGGAATACTGTTAGATAAAGAAATGTATATTTTAGACGAGCCAACATCCAATCTTGACAAAGAAACAGAAAAAATGATTGTAAAATTGATAGAAAAATATTTACAAGATAAAACGGTTGTTATTGTAACACATAGGGAAGAAATTAAAAAAATGTGCTCAAAACATTACAAATTTGAAAACAGCACAATGAAATTAGAAAAAGAAGGAGAAATTTATGCCTAATATAATAGATATCTATGAAAAATATTATATTCCAGAACACCTACAATTACATATGTTAAGAGTAGCAGCATGTGCAAAGCTAATCTCAGACAACTGGAAAGGAGAGCAAATAGACAAAGAAGCAATCATAAGAGTATCGTTACTACATGACATGGGTAACATTATCAAAATACCAGAAAAGGACTTAGAAAACGAAAAAACCATAGAATTGCGAAGAAAATTTATAGAAAAGTATGGAGAATATGAACATTATACTAATATGGCAATAGCCAAAGAGGAGGGCTTGGACGAAAAAGAGTTAGACATTTTAGACAAAAAAAGATCAAGAAAAAATGAAGAAACCTATCAAATCCGGAACTTATGAAGTAAAAATATGTACATATTGTGACCAAAGAGTTGCGCCAGATGGTGTAAGAGGGGTAAGAGAAAGACTAGAAGAAGTGAAAACAAGATATAAAAGCAAACCAAATTCTGTATGGTCAAACGAAGAAAAAGCAGAGCATTTAATAGAATGTGCCTGTGGAATTGAAAAACAGATTATGAAACATTGTACCATAAAACCAGGGGAGATAAATGACGAAACGATTAAAGAAAACATACAAAAATTAAGAAATTATTCAATATAATTGATAAAAAATAGCATAAAACTCCTAGAGCCACAAGGAAAATCAAAAAATAATAAAATAATTTAGGAAAAATTCAAAAAAATACTTGACAATATAACAAAAAATTAGTATAATAACTTCGTCGAAAGACGAAATGGTCGCTTAGCTCAGCTGGGAGAGCATCTGCCTTACAAGCAGGGGGTCATAGGTTCGAGCCCTATAGCGACCACCATCTTTTTATATGGCCCGGTAGTTCAGTTGGTTAGAACGCTAGCCTGTCACGCTAGAGGTCGACGGTTCGAGCCCGTTCCGGGTCGCCATTTTTTTATAAGAAGGAAAATATGGCGATTTTAATTTTATACTTGGCTTTATAGCTCAGTTGGTAGAGCAAGGGACTGAAAATCCCTGTGTCCCTGGTTCGATTCCAGGTGAAGCCACCAAATAACATACAGAAGTTCTTGAATTTTCTGTACGATAAAAATGTATTTGTTATAATTCAACACAAATACATTTTTTTTAAAGAAAAAGTATAAATAGCTATTAATAGTGATGAAATTGGAGGTTTGAAATGGAGGAAAACTACCCACCATATACAATTACTAATAAAATGTTAAATTTAGCAACAAAAATAATGGAGAAAATTGGAGAAGCAAACTATTTTGAAAGCTTAAACAGATACCCAGAATTAAGAAGAAAAACAAGAATTAAATCAATTCATTCTTCTTTGGCTATTGAAAATAATCAATTATCACTATTTCAAGTTGAAGAAGTAATCAATGGGAAAGCTGTAATGGGAGAACAAAAAGATATTCAAGAAGTTAAAAATGCTTATAAAGCTTATGAAGAACTTGATAATGTTAATCCATATTCAGTTAAAGATTTAAAGAAAATACAAGGGATACTAACTTTTGCAATAGAGGACGATAGTGGAAAATTTAGAAATCATGGTGAAGCAGTATATGATGGAAATGTGCAAATTTTTATGGCTCCATCCCATAGAATGGTACCTACACTTATGGATAACTTATTTAATTGGATGGATAAGGCAAAAGATACTGTTAATCCATTAATATTATCTTCTATTTTTCATTATGAATTTGTATTTATACATCCTTTTTCAGATGGAAATGGAAGAACAGCAAGACTTTGGCAAACAGCAATACTTGCCCATTGGAAAGAATTATTTAAGTATATTCCGATAGAAAGTATAATAAGAAAACATCAAGAAGGCTATTATAAAGCAATTCAAAACTGTAATAATGCAGGAAATTCAAATGAATTTATCGAATTTATGCTTGAAGTTATTAATGAAGCAGTTGATGGAATGATTTTAGTTACTAACCAAGAAATTACACAAGAAACTACAAAAGAAACTACACAAGAAAAAATAGTCAATTTAATTAAGAAAAATCCAAGTATTACACAGGTAGAAATGGCAAAGGCTCTTGAATTGACAAGAGATGGCATATCATATAATATTAAAGTATTAAAAGATAAAGGAATGATTGAAAGGGTTGGTTCTACAAAAAATGGAATTTGGAAAATAAATGTAGCAGAGTAATGATAGAGATATGGCAGAGGTAAAAGAATCAAATGCTTTACAGTGAGAGGTGATTGAAATGAAATAGCTGAACCCTTTTACATTGACGAAGACACTTATCTCATGGAGTCGGACAAATTTAGAGCTTACGAAGTAGTTAGCGAATACAGTCTCTAATTAATTGAAAGGAAGCCATTTGTGAAGTTTGAATACTTTACAAATGGTTTCTTTTATGCTAAACTTGTGAAAGCATTACTATAACATAAAATATTTTATATTAGGAGCAAAAAATGAAGGAGTATTTTTACAAGAAAGAATATAAATACATGTACTTAAGCATATTTTTATACAACTTTGCAAATGCATTAAGTGAAACATTTGGAACAGTAATGTTATATAAAGCAGGATTGCCTATATATTTAATATTGTTAATATATGGTATAAGATTTCTTATTATGGGACTTATAACACCATTATTTGTAACAATATCAAATAAAATAGGTATTGCGAAATGTATACTAATTTCAAATTTATTTAATATTATATATGCGTATTTTATATTAGTTAATCAAAATTTATCAGCAAATATTGTTATATTTGTCATAGCAATGGGACTAAATGGATTATCTAATCCATCTTCTGATGCATTATCTAGTAAATATGTAGAAACTGAACATAGAGGAAGATTTAATAGTTTATATAGTATAAGTAAAATATTAGGAACTGTTTTAGCAAGTTGCTTTGTAGCATGGGGAGTTATAAGCAATAATACATTGATATTGTTTTTAATACTTACAGTTTTCTTTTTACTACAATATTTTACAATATTAAAAGTAGATTACAAACCAGAAAAGAAATCAAGTGTTTTCAAAGCTAGTATAAAATACTTAATATACAGTAGGAGCAAATACAAAATTATTTATGCTTTAAGAACTAATCACATAATTGAAAGACAATTTGTTCCGTTGTATTTATATTTAGTATTGCAAGATTTTAAAGCATTTTCAGTGGTAACAATAGTGTCACTACTATTTCAATTTATAACTATTATTTTAATAGGAAAATATACAGATAAAAATATAAAAAGGTCAAATAATCTAGTAACATTCATAAAAACAAGTATCACATTAATATATCTATTTGTAAAAAATAAATTTATAATTTCTATTAATAAAACAATTAGTGATAATGTTTCAAAAGTTTATGAAACATCAATACAAACATCAATACAAAATATTATTAAAGAATCAAAAGAAGATAATGATTTATTATCTTCAGTAGGACAAATGAGTTTATGTTTTACAGAAGTTATTGTATTTTCAATATTGGCACTTTTGAGTAACTTTATAGGAGAAAAGGTATTTATAGTTATTTTTGTTTTATCAATATTATCTACTGTTTTTATAAATGCTAATATTAAAAATAATAAAACAATTGAATAAAAGAATACTAGAACCGAAATTTTAGTATTCTTTTTATTTTATCTTTCTATTTTTCCTTCTTATCCACCCTCATATTATCCCCATAACGCTTAATCTTTTTCGTCGTAGTTTTTTCAAACTCTTGCTCACGAATACCAAAACTCTTAATATGCTTATAATTAGGAAGCTTTTTATTAACAGCGGAAACACAATCAGCAACAATCTTCCAAATTTCCTCTTTAGTAGGAACTGCCCCCTTAAGATACTCCGTAATTGCCTCAATATTTGGATAAATTTGAGCATTAATATAAGTTTCGTCATCATCTGCTTTATGAATCCCCAAAACCAAAGACTCAGAAATCAAAGGATTATCATTCAAATAATACTCAACCTCTTCTGGATAAATATTTTTCCCATTCTTTGTAACAATTACACTTTTACACCTACCAGTAATATACAAATAGCCATTTTTGTCAACCTTTCCCAAATCGCCAGTATGAAACCAACCGATTTACAATCGTTTGTCTTGTCTTTTCTTCATCTTCATAATAACCAAGCATAACATTAGGACCGAGACACTAAAATTTCACCGAATCCCTTCACTATTTGGATTATCAATTTTATATTCCACATTAGGAATAGGAAGACCGAGCACTATCATCTTTTTGGAAAAAATCCGTATTACCAGCTACCAAAGGAGCACATTCTGTCAAACCATAACCTTGAAGAGTCATTAAATGCAAAGCCTTAAAATCAGCAACAATTTCTGGATTAGCAGCAGCGGCCCCTACAATAAAAACACGAAGCCTTCCACCGAAGTGTATTTTTTACTTTAGTTCTTACAATTTTCTTTAAATAGAAAGGTAACTTATAAAAAGGATTACCTTCAGGATTTTTAAACTTTTCTGGCAAAGATTTATTCATATTTTTAATAATATTTTTATGCACATTTTCTAATAACAAAGGAACACACAAAATAACAGAAGGGTGAAATTCATTTAAGTTTTTAGTAATATAACGTAATCCTTCGCAATGAGCGATACTAGCACCACTATAAATAGGAAGTAAAAAGCCTAAAGTACATTCATAAGTGTGGTGAAGTGGCAAAACAGAAAAGAATAAATCACTTCTTTTAACCTTTACAATCCCATAAGTAGATAAAATATTAGAGCAAATATTTCTTTGAGATAAACAAACGCCTTTTGCATTCCCTGTTGTACCAGAAGTAAAAAGCAAAATGCGTAGCTCATCAGGGTCAATCTTTATGGCATCAAAATCAGTTTTTCCAGTTTCATAAGACCTTTTACCGCTCTTGAACTAGATAAGAAAAAGAAACAGCTTTAGTAAAATCAGAATCAAAAGAAGAAAAAACAGTATCTGGATTTTTTAGTTTCTCTATATTTTCTAAAACACTACCTAAATTTTTGCTATCTCCTAAAAGACAAACAGTTTGAGATACATTCATAAAATTAATAACATCATTAGCCGGTAATTCTTTATCAATGGGAACCACAACGCCAACAATACTAGCTGCCAAATAAGAAACACACCATTGGTAACTATTTTTTCCAATAACAGCAATTCGTTTATTTAAAAATCCTTTTTCTAATAAGCTTGTCCCCAAAAAAACAATATCATTTTTAAATTGTTCATAAGAAATGGTAACAATATTGCCATTTTCGTCCTTTTGTTTAAAGGCAGTTCGAGAGCGATAAATGTCAGAAGAACGATATAACATATCTTTAAAGTTAGTAACTTCTTCCGTTTTATGATATTTCTTTTTTAATTGTTCAGCAATAGGAATATTCTTTTTCATTTAAATAGTTTCCCTTCTTTAAAAGTTTTATTGATAACGATAAAAAACAAAATTTGTATTTTGTGTTAGATTAAGATTACCATCTAAAATGGATTTTTCTTCTGCTTGTAACGGAATATCAATAAATACCGTAGTTTTAAACTTTTCGTCCAAATTGTTGGTAATACCAATGTCAAATGAAAGCTTACAAGCAATCGAATTTAGGTCAATATTACACCTTTTTAAAAGAGAGCCATCATAAGTAATCGGTGTGGAAGTATCGGTTAAGGTATAGTCTGTTTTGATATTTTGGTTATGATAACTAAGCGTAATAGGATTTGCTAAATTATTATATAAAATAGGAGCATCTAAATTAGCCTCATCATCAGCTGTAACAGTAAAATCAAAACGCTCTGTAATAGCATAATTTTCAGTTGGTAAATCGCTTTTGGCAAACTGATTTAACCCCTTAAAATATAGTTTTGGTTGTCCAAGCTCTGGCATCAAGTTATAGGTTACATTACCAATAGAGACTTCTTTAAAAGTATTTTCCATTGTTTTTTCTTCCAAAGAAGAACTATTAATAAAAAGTGCCATATCCGTAAATTGATATAAATTTTCAATCGTAAAATTAGTAGCAGAGCCAAGTTTATTTTTAGCATCACAATTACTAAATAAAACAATTTTATTTACCGCAAATACAGTCTTATCATTCTTATTGGCAAAAGGTAAAATATCTTTTTCAAAATTACTTTTTATCACATATTTTTGAAATAGCAAGTAAGCAAGGATAAAAACAATGATAAATAATATAAATACAATTATGGTTAAAATCTTTTTTTTCTTGTCCATCTTCCTTAGTATCCCCCTTCTAAAAACAACTATATCATAGTATAAAATTAAAATAAAATCAAGTATTTTCATTTTGCCAAAATTATTCATTGACAAAACCAATAAGAAACGATAAAATAATAGCAGATGATGTCTAAATCTATAAACGTAAGAGAAAGGAAATAAAAATGAAACGTAAGAAAAAATCACAAATGAAGTTAAACTTAAAAAATATTATTACTTTTCTAGCCTTTATCATTAGTCTATTATATTGTATCATATTTTATAACTATTATTTTGGAAGAAACACTGTTTATGCCAAAGAAACAGCTAGTTCTATAGAACAAACCAAAATCAGCCAAGCAAAAGAAATAAATCTAGAAACAATTCTAGAAAAAAACGCAAAAGAAGGACAAAAAGAAGAATACAGCATAGAAGAAACCGTTTTAGAATACATAACAAAATATAGAAATAACAATCAATTGCCAAAAGGACAAATACAAGTAGTACAAGAAGGAAGAGAAGGAAAACAAGAAATCACCATCAAAAAAACATATCAAAACGAAGAATTAGTAAAAGAAGAGCAAGTTTCTTGTAAAGTTACCAAAGCCTCTGTTAACAAAATTGTCGAAATAGGAACAGCAAACTATACCAGCAATTACAAAGCAAAAATAGGAGATAAACTATTTCGGAACAGCAGATAGACTGTCTGTTATGGTAGAGCCAAATGAAAACTCACAAAAAATAGCAACCTTAAGCAAAGGGGCAGAATTAAAATTATTAGAAATAGAAAATGAATGGTATAAAATCTCTTCAGGAAGTACAATTGGTTATGTAAAAGCAGAAAGTACAAGCCCTATTAATGAAAGACAAAAACAAGAAAACCAAGTAAAAGGGCAAGTAACCGAAAAAAATAAGGAGCAATTAAATTCTGAACTAAGCTTTGGAATGGCTCTAAATAAACCAAGTGGATTAACCTTAGAACAATTTAAAAAAGTATTAACAGACAATAAAGACACCAACAAAATATTCCAAAACAATGCCGAATATTTTTATTATATAGAAAAACAATACCATATTAATGGTATCTTTGTAGCAGCAGTTGGAATTCATGAAAGTGCTTGGGGCACCTCAAAAATTGCCAAAGAAAAAAACAACTTATTTGGCTATGGAGCTTATGATGCTAACCCATACAATGGAGCCTATAACTTTGCAGACTATGCAGAAAGCATTGACTTAATCGCCAGAGTATTTGTAAAATACTACATTAATCCAAAAGGAACTAATATCTATGGAGGAGAACAAGCTGTTGGAACCTATTATAATGGGCCAACCTTAAGTGGAATTAACACAAAATATGCAACCGATAAGAATTGGGCAAACGGAGTTTATAATCATATGAAATATTTATACAATAAATTGTAAAAAATTCTTGCTATTTTTTACAATTTATTGTATGATAGAATGGCAAGAATAATTAGAAGGAAAAATAATCAGAAAAATAAGAGCAGAAAAGAAAGGGGCCAAAACATGAAAAAGACAATGATTATAATAACCATTATCCTGTTAGTAATTGGACTATTTTTAATGGCAAGCACCACTTATGCAAAAGATAAAGCAATTGATGACAAAACAGAAAGCAAAATCGTAGAAATAAAAGACAATGTTGCAAAATCTTTAGATGACTACAAAATAAAATATGGAAGCGACACCTATGGAACAGTAGCGTACATATTAAATCTAGTTCGAATTTATAGTATACCAGTTTGTTTTTTAGGAATTGCAGTAGGAGCCATTCACCAATATATCATTGGTATTAGAAAATTAGACACATTAGAAAGAGGTATGGCGTTTATCGTAACCTGTGTCACACTTTTAATTATATGCCAAATTTTACCACTTGCCTTTGCCGTGTTCGTAAAATTTGGAAGGGGGTAACAAATGAAAGTTTTATTTGCTGTAAGTAATGAAGAGATATCAGAATCTATTGTAAAGAAGTACCAAAAGGAATATAAACAAATTATATCCTACAAAAATGTATATTACTTTAATGCAATATTGAAAGAATTACAAAAAGACAAAACTTATGATAGAGTTGTTATAAGTGAAGATTTAGAAGCTTTTACACACACACAATACGACCAAATTGACAAATTCATTTTTGAAAAAATGGACAGTATTAGTGACGAAGCATCCAATGTAAAGGGGAATGACACCCCTATTATTGTCATTTGTACAGACAGAAGAGCTAAAGGCGAGCAAATGTTAGTTAAACTATTTGGAATTGGAATTTACAATGCAATCATTGGAAACGATAGAAGCGTTGACGAAGTTTGTCGACTAATCAACAGACCAAGAACCAAAAAAGAAGCAAAAACTTATTATAAAATCGATACAGAAGACGTAAGATATCAAGCAGAAAATGAAAACGATGTCAGTGAAATGGAAATCCAAAACATCGTAGCCCACTATAAAAGACTAGGAAAAAACGAAGACAGATATATCGATAGCTTTAACAACATAGCAGCCCAATACAACGACACCCAACTAAGAATTATAACCAAATTCTTACCATTAAACGTACGTGCCGTATTAGAAGAAAAATCGCCAAAATACCAACAAATCATGTCTTTCAACAACAGTGTAGCAGACACCTTAAGAAAAAATAAAAACGACGAAGAAGAAGGACCAAGTGAAATTCTATTAAAATCAAAACAAAGAGACACCGTCCTATCCAAACCAGTTGTCATTCCATCCGCTGTGGACATGCATGGTGTTAAAAAATTAGCCAAACAAAAAACAACATACCAACCACAAATCCAACCAAAACAAGTACAACCAGAGCCAATTGTGGAAGGATTAGACGATTTTGAAGACTTTGAACCACAACAAGTCCCACAACAACCTATGCAACAACAAGCACCTGTTAGAAGACAAGAGCCAGTACAACAAACCATTGAAGCTATGATGGAAAGCCCAATCAACCAAGAACCAGTAATAAGACAACAAGCAATTCCAGAACCAGTAGTACAACAACCAGTAAGACCAACACAAGTAGCACCAGCACCAGTTAGGCAAGAACCAGTTCCAGAACCAATCATAGAAGGTTTAGAAGAATTAGTAGCGCAAGCGCCAGCGTCAGTGCCAGCTGCAGAAGTACCAGTAGAGCCAGAATCTGTACAACCAGTAAAAAGAGGAAGAGGAAGACCACGTAAAAACCCAGTTCCAGTCGTAGATCCAAACACACCAAAAAGAGGAAGAGGAAGACCACGTAAAAATCCTGTACCAGAAATGCAAGAAGAAGTAACACCACAAGCAATGCCAAACATAGAAACACAAGCGCAAGTGCAAGCAGCGCCACAACCGCAAATCATAGAAAATATAGAAAACACGGAAAATATGGTATTACCAGGATTAGAACCAGAGCCACAAGTAACAAACATACCAGAGCCAATCAACATAGAACCAGAAGACACCTTCTTACCAGGAGTTACAGAAATCGAACCAGAAACCATAACACCAGTATCCAACCTACAGCCAGAACCAATAAGACCAGTAACCAATAACGTAGAACCAATAGCACAAGACACCTTCTTACCAGGATTTGAGGAAGAAGACGAAGAAGAAGATACAATATTACCAGGTTTTGAAAACTTTGGAGAAGAACCTATTATGCCAGAGCCTACTATGCCTAGACCAGAACCAGTCGTAACAAACAATAACTATGAATACAACAATAACAGCAGTGATTTCATGCCAAACATAAACCAAGAACCACAAGAAAATTACGAAGAAATAGACTTATCAAGATTATTAACACCAGACAAAAAAATAGTAACCTTTGTAGGAACCAGCAAAAATGGAACATCCTTTATTGTAAATAACGTAGCACAGCTACTATCTTCTGTAGGTATTAATGTAGCAATATTAGATACCACACAAAACAGAAATTCTTACTATATTTACACCAAAAACGAAGAACCATTAAGAGAAATTGCAACCCATAGCATTGAAAGACTATCTCAAGGAGTAGCAAACGGAATCAATGTCAACAAAAACCTTACCGTATACACATCATTACCAGATGACGAAGATTCTATTAATCACGTTGACAAAATACTAGAAACCTTATTACAAAAACACTCTTTAATCTTAATTGATACCGACTTCAAAACACCACATGGTTACTTTAAACAATCACAAGAAACCTATTTAGTACAAAGTATGGACATATTAACCATACAACCACTTACAGCCTTTTTGAAAGAACTAAAAGTAAAGAACATCTTAGACGAAAAGAAACTAAGAATCATCTTAAATAAAGTAGTAAAAATCAGAGGGATCAAAGATGCCACAATTATTGGTGGAATTGCCTTCTACAATGACCCTGCAATGTCATTTATGACAGAACTATTTGATAGAGACAGAATTAAATATGTATCTATGCCATTTGAAGAAGAAACCTATATTAAATACTTAGAAGGAATCATAGAATGTGAAATCTCGCTAAAAGGCTACTCAAAAGTATTTCTACAAACCTTAAGAGAATTAGGGAATATGATATACCCAATCGTAACATCAGCACAACCACGAAACAACAAAAACTATCAACCACCAACAACAAGAGGTAATGGAGAAGGAAACTTTTCTTCTAGTATGAATGATACACTAAACAAAATGAGAGGATACTAAAATCTAAAAAACAAAAAAAGGAGGGAATAATCCTTGATAATAGCAGTTGTAGCAATATTAGTCTTAATTGTATTAGGTTTAGTAATATACAATGTGACTATCCATAAAAAAATACAAAAATTTAAAAATATGAACCAAAAAATCACCAATTTATATGTTGTACAAGATTTCATGAATGCCATAGGAGAAACTTCAAGCGTAGAAGAAAAAATAACAAAAATTAACGACATTCTAATCGAAAGATATGAAATCAAATATTCTACTATCGTTGTATTTGATGGGGCAGAGTATCAAGTAAAAGCATCCAATGTAGACCCAAAACACTGGAATGCTCTAAAAGCCTTACAAGATGTAGATATGTTTAAAGACAGCATACAATCTGCAACACCTAAATATGTAACCGTAAACAATGAAAACGAAAAACTTCCTTATCAAGAAATGGAATTTGGAAGAGCAAAATCCGCCATATTTTTCCCTCTATACATTGACAATGTATACATTGGATATTGGATTATAGAAAGTGGAACACCACATGACTTTGACAATGTAGATACTACCGTTTTAGAAGTAATTAAAGAAAATATTGTTTCTGTACTAAAAACAGTAGTACACCAAAAAACATTAGAAGCAATTGTAAGAAAAGACTTATTTACAGGACTATATTCAGAAGAATATCTATATGGAGAAGGAAAGAAAATCATTGACCAATACACCATATCCACCATATGTATGTTCAACATCATTAACATTAAAGAAATCAACAAAAAATACTGTAGAGAATTAGGAAATAAAGTAATCACCAAAATCAGTGAATATGTAGCACAAAACATAGCAGAAGATTATGTGTTTGTAAGATACATGGGACCTAAATTCGTCATTGCATTTTCAGGAGTAGAAGCAAATGGAGTAGCAGATTTCTTAAATGAAATAAAAGAAAAAATAGAAAGCACTCCCATCCAGTTAACAAAAGAAGAAAAGCAAGAATTTAACTTAGAAGTAAGCCTGCCAGGAAAACCAGCTAAAGATGTAGAATGTCAAGAAATTGCTATACCAAAATTAAATTTTGTTATATCTTCTTATTACAAAGGTACTGGACTAGAAGAAGTATTAAAAAAACTAGAAGAATACATAGACAATGCACCAATAACAGAAAGTGATATCACAAATATTTAAAAAGGAGGAAGCAAGGATGGAATTTGACAAAACAATGCACTTTAAAGTAGAAAGAGACCAAAACTTAAAATGTAGAGAAATACTAAAAGAAGTATATGAATCATTAGTAGAAAAAGGATACAACCCAATCAATCAAATAGTTGGTTATATTCTATCAGGGGACCCAACTTACATCACAAGTCACAATGACGCTAGAAACAAAATAAGAACAGTAGAAAGAGACGAATTATTAGAAAAAATGGTTAAAGATTATATAGGATTAGAAGAATAAAATGAGATATTTAGGAATTGATTATGGAGAAGCGCGAGTAGGAATAGCCATAACAGATGGTTTAAACATCACAGCACAAGGCTTAGAAACCATACAAAGAAATGGGACCGATAAAACAATATTAAAAAGACTAGACGAAATCTTAGCACAATATGAAGTAGAAACCATAGTAGTAGGCATGCCACTCAACATGAATGGAACCATTTCACAAAGAGCCGAAATAACAAAACAATTCATCCATAAGTTGAAATGCAAATACAACAAAATAAAAATTGAAGAAATCGACGAAAGATTAACAACCGTTGAAGCGCATAAAACAATGAACTTTTTAGAAGTAAACAAGAATAAAAAGAAAAATATAGTAGATACTATATCTGCAGTCTATATATTAGAAACCTACCTAAACAAAATAAAAAACAACATTGAAAAATAATTAAAAATAGGTTATTATATAAATATAAAATATAATGATAAAAATTGAAAGGAGAAAAATAATGGAAGAAAACTTTGAAGGAGAAGAATTAGATAATATCGTAATATTAAATGACGAAGAAGGAAACGAAGTAAAATTTGAATTCTTAGACTTAGTAGAATTAGACGAAGAAGAATATGTAGTATTACTACCAATAACAGAAGAAGGAGAAGAAGAAGAAGGAGAAGTAGTCATCTTAAAAGTAGAAGACACTGACGAAGAAGCAGACGAAGAATCCTATGTAAGTATCGAGGACGAAGAAATATTAAATAAAGTATTTGAAATATTTAAAGAAAAATTCAAAGACGATTTTGACTTTGTAGATTAAGATAAAAACAAAGAAGGCGGGATTTTTCCGTCTTTTTTAAAATGTGTCCCCACTGGTTCCGGGTTTAAATGGGGACACCATG
>CAOKJE010000002.1 GCA_948468505.1 uncultured Clostridium sp.
TAATCTTTATAAAAAAGTGTAAAAAAATGTGTCTAAGTACTTGACCTAAATCCAACCAAAACTGCTATAAAATCCATCTCTATAATCTCCAACTGCAGTTATGTCTCCACCTTCTATATAGCAATATCTAGCACATATTCCTGCTCCTCCAGTAGCATTTATTTCACCATCATGTATCAATAAATTGTCACAGTCAATTGCTCCGCTTCCACTCATAATCATTCCTTTACATATAATGATACTACCTGATGTTTCAAAATCATCAGCATCTATTGCTGAATGAGCACCTACTCCATTTATTTCAGAATCGTTAACTACCAATTTTGTTGCTTTAATCCCATCAACATTATGATAAACATAATATTTGTACCCTGTGTACTCAGCATTAATTACACTTTGTTTAATATCTAAAAAATTAGAACTGCAAATATTTCCAACACTAACTGTACTATTTACAATATTCATATCATACTTGTTTTTTGTTTCTATTTCATTTGTAACAGTAACTCTACTATTATCTATGGTTATATTTCCCCAATTTGAAATTATTGAACTATCACCTTCTATAATAGTTAAGTCAATATCTATAATCTCAATTCCTTTTTCTACATAAATACCATTTTTAATATTATTTATTAATAATTCACCTTCGCCTATAATAGTTAATTTTCCTTCACAGTAAATACCATAATCTGCTTCTTTTTCAAATTTATTTTCTCCACTCAACACAATACTAACATCATCTTCAAAATACATTTGGCAAGTTCCTACACCCTTGACATTCATAATTGTTTCATTAATATAATTTTTTAATTCTAAAATTTTATCTGTATTGTTGTAGTTATATATAGTTTCATTTGTTGCAATAACTGTTGAATTATACAAAGATATAAACAATATAACTATTATAAATATTACAAATTTTTGGGTTATTTTCATTTTTACTATTACTCCTTTCTAGCAGGCACAAATTTGATTGGAAAAAATTAATCTTTTCACTCTTTATTTTCATTTCATAATACACTTTATTTTAATCTAATGTCCTTCCTTCTTCGAAAGCAACATTAATTAAATAAGCATCATATGGATCTACACTTCCATCTTTATCAATATCCCCAATTTTAATTTCTTGAGCTGTTGGATATCTACCCTCTTCAAACATAACATTAATAATATAAGCATCATAAGGATCTGCTAAACCATCTCCGTCCATATCTCCTAAACTATATTTTTCTATTATGATAACTGGTATGTTATTTTCTTCTGCATAAGTTTGAGCATAAGAACCTTCATATGTATAAATTGTAAGATTTTCGCATTCATTAAATGCTTTACTTCTAATTGTTGTTACACTTTCTGGTATTACTATTTTTTCTAAATTTGTACATCCATTAAATGCTCTTGCTTCAATTTCAGTTACACTTTTTGGTAATTCTATGGCTTGTAAAGATGTGCAATTATTAAAAGCATATGTTCCAATTGCAGTTACTTTATCTTGTATGTTTATTTCTTGTAAACTAGTACAATTTTGAAACATTTTTTCTTCTATTTTCTGTAAGCTTTTTGATAATGTTACTTTCTGTAAATTAGTACAATCTTCAAATGTACTGGCTCCCATCATTCGATATACTTTATCTGGAATTACCATTTCTGTTATTCCAGTACATCCTTTAAAGGCTTTTCCTCCTATTTCAGTTATGTTTTGAGGAATTATTATTTCTTGTAATTTTGTACATCCTTCAAAGGCACTTTCCCTTATAGAAATTGTAGATGTATTTATATTTTGTGGAAATACAAATTCTTGTAATTCTCCACATCCTTTAAATGCTTGATCTCCTATTATATAAATTTCATCAGCTAATATATTAACTGTTTTTAAGCTTGTACAATTTTCAAATAAACTCCCCCCTATACTTTTTACCTTTTCTGGAAGTGTTATTGTTTGCAATTTTGTACAGTCTTTAAATGTGTATCCTCCTATATTTGTTACACTATCTGGTATTGTTATTTCTTCTAAACTAGTGCATCCCAAAAAAACGCTTCCACTTAGAGTTACTACACTGTCTGGTATTGTTACTCTTTGTAATTTTGTACAACCATAAAATGTGTCATATTCTATGCTAGTTATACTATCTGGTATTACTATTTCTTCTAAATTAATACACTGTTTAAAAACTGAATTTTCTATTGTTTCTACACTATCAGGAATATTTATTGTTTGCAATGCATCACAATTTTCAAATGCACTTGCTTTTATAGTTTCCACACCATTTGGTATCATTATAGATTGAAGTCCTCTACAATAGATAAATGCACTTGTTCCTATTGTTAGCAACTCTTTCGGTAAATCTATAGTTTGTAAAGCCTCACAACCTTCAAAAGCATTACCTCCTATACTTGTTACTTGGTCTGGAATTTCTATTTGTTGTAATTTTTTACAATAAGAAAATGTAGTTCCTTCTATTTTAGTTATATCTTTTGGTAATTTTATACTTTCTAAATTATAGCAACCATAAAATGCTCCATTTCCTATGGTCTCAATACTATCTGGTAAACTAATATCATAAAAATTCGCACTAGCAAATGCATAATTTCCAATCGTGGTTATACTTTCTGGAATTGTTATTTTTTCTATATCCCAGTAGTAAAAAGCTTTACTTCCAATACTTGTTACTGAATAATTTTCACCACTAATTTCTACGTTGTTTGGTATATTAACCTCTTTTGGTTTTGTTAAAGTTGGATCATTATTTTCTACAATCTCAACTGTTTTTTCAGTTTCACTTAATATTTTATATGATAATCCATCTATTTCAATTATATCTTCTGCTGCTATTACATTGTTCATACATGGTATTACAGTTTCTATTATCATTATTAACATTATGATAATTGTTATTTTCTTCATTTATTCCATTCCTTTCACTAATTTTTAATCTAATGTTCTTCCCTCTTCAAAAGCAACATTAATTAAATAAGCATCATATGGATCTACTGTACCATCACCATCAATATCGCCTATTTCCAATTCTTTTTGTGTTGGAATTCTTCCCTCTTCAAACATAACATTAATAAGGTAAGCATCATAAGGATCTGCTAAACCATCTCCGTCCATATCTCCTAATTTATATTTTTCTATTAAGACAACTGGTATATTATTTTCTTCTGCATATGTTTGAGCATAAGTGTCCTCATATGTATAGATTGTAAAATTACTACACCCTTTAAATGCTTCAATATTAATGAATTCTACACTTTTTGGAATTATTATTTTTTCTAAATTTATACAACCATTAAATGTTTTTGAGTTAATTTTAGTTATACTTTCTGGTAATTCTATGGTTTGCAAAGACGTACAATAATTAAAAGCTGCTGCTTGTATTGTTGTTACACTATCTGGTATTATTATAGACTGTAAGCTTGTGCAATGTTCAAATGCTCCTGATTCTATTGTTGTTACACTATCTGGTATTGTTATTTCTTGTAAACTAGTGCAATTATTAAATAGTGATCCTTCTATATTTGTTACACTATTAGGAATTGTTATTGATTGTAATTTTGTGCAATACCTAAATGCACTAGTTTTTATTCTTGTTACACTATTAGGAATTGTTATTGATTGTAACTTTGTGCAAGACATAAATGTACTATCTCCTATGCTTGTTACACTATCTGGTATTTTGATTTCACTTAAAGATTCACATTCCCTAAATGCACTATTTCCTATTGTTTTTAATCTATTTGGCATAATTACTTCTTTTAATTTCGTACACCCATAAAACGCATATTCTCCTATTGTTTCTACACTATTTTGTAAATTTATTATTTCAAGATTCGTACAAGCTCCAAATGCATAATTTCCTATGCTTGTTACACTATTAGGAATTGTTATTGATTGTAATTCTGAACAATGAAATGCATTATTTCCTATGCTTATTACACTATTAGGAATTGTTATTGATTGTAATTTTATGCAATATCTAAATGCACTATTTCCTATAACTTTTACTTGATAATTTCCGTTACCAATTTGTATACTACTTGGTATTTTAACTTCTGTTAAATTATTATACTCACCTTTTACCACTTCCACTGTTTTCTCAGTTTCACTTAGTATTTTATATGATAATCCATCTATTTCAATTATATCTTCTGCTGCTATTACATTATTCATACATAGTACTATAGTTTCTATTATGATTATTAATATTATGATAATTGCTATTTTCTTCATTTATTATGGTCCTTTCACCAATTTTAAATCCAATATTCTTCCTTCTTCATAAGTTACTAAAATTTTATTTTATATTTTCTCCTCTTTCAAATGCTACATTGATTATATAAGCATCATATGGAGTTAACTCTCCATCTCCATCAACATCTCCTATTAAAAGTTCTTGTTCTGTTGGTATTCTTCCACTTTCAAATATTACATTGATTATATAAGCATCATATGGAGTTATTTCGCCATCACCATCCATATCTCCTAGTAAATAAGTCATTTTCTTCTGTCCTTCTGTCTTTAAGGTATAAATAGTCAATTTTGATATAGGTGAAAAGTCTTCTATATAATTATAAGACAAATCCAAATAATTTATTGGCCCCTTTAAACTAGACAATGCTGATATATCTGTTATTTGGTTATAGCTTAAAGTTAAACCTTCTAAATTAGGTAAACTAGATAATACTGATATGTCTATTATATTGTTATCATTTAAGAGTAAGTGTCTTAAATTAGTTAAACTAGATAATGCTGATATATCAGTTATATTGTTATTCCTTAAAACCAAATAATTTATTTTAGTTAATTGGGATAATGCTGATATGTCTGATATTTTAGTATTCTCTAAATCTAACATTCCTAAATTAGTTAATTTAGATAATACTGATATGTCTATTATATTGTTTTCACCTAAATATAAATTATATAATTTAGTTAAACTAGATAATGGCGATATATCTGTTATATTGTTATGATTTAAGTGTAAGTCACTTAAATCAGTTAAACTAGATAGTGCTAATATGTCTGTTATATTGTTTCCAGCTAAATATAAACTACATAAATTAGTTAAACTAGATAATACTGTTATATCTGTTATTTGGTTATCAGTTAAGTCTATCCCCCATAAATTAGTTAAACTAGATAATGCTGTTATATCTGTTATTTGGTTTTTACTTAAATCTAAACTTTGTAAATTAGTTAAACTAGATAATACTGTTATATCTGTTATTTGATTATCATTTAAGTTTAGCGTCCATAAATTAGTTAGACTAGATAACGCTGTTATGTCTGTTATTTGGTTATTTCTTAAACTTAGACTTGTTAAATTTATTGCATATTCTAATCCTGTTAGATCATTGATTTGAGTAGTATCACCATTAAAATCTGTAATTTCTTCCATTTCTGTTCTTGATAACTCTCCATCTCCATCAGTATCATATTCTAACAATGCTGACTTTAAATCTTCATCATAAAATGTTACTATTTCTTCAGCTGCATTTACTTCGTTCATATTTAATACACACATTGCTATCAACATTATACCTAATATTATGATAATTGCTATTTTCTTCATTTATTAACAGTCCTTTCACCAATTTTTAATCTAATATTCTTCCTTCTTCAAATGCAACATTAATTAAATAAGCATCATATGGATCTACTGTACCATCACCATCAATATCGCCTATTTCCAATTCTTTTTGTGTTGGAATTCTTCCCTCTTCAAACATAACATTAATAATGTAAGCATCATAAGGATCTGCTAGACCATCTCCGTCCATATCTCCTTTTTTAGATGGTTGAATTATAGTTGTTTGATTATCTACTGTCATAGTTGTTCCTTTATCTTGGAAAACTTGTTGTGCTTTTCTATTTTCAGTTTTGGTCATATCTATACAATTACTTGTCAGGTCTATTGTAATAGAACCTGCAACAAAATCTGTATCATCAATTACTTGTGATACTCTAAAATTATAGTCTTTTAATTTAGCAATATTAGATATTTGATTATTAGATAAATCAAGATTTCTTATATTTTTCCAATTTGCTACACAATCAATATTTTTAATTTGATTATTTGATAAATTAATATCCATAATTCTATATCCATAGCACCAATCATAAGCTAATGTATCTTCTTGCATTTTATATAGATTCGTAATTGGTGTAATGTCGGTTATATTGTTGTTAGATAGATTTAATTCAAATATTCCAAAACAATTGTCAATACCTGTAATATCACTAATTTGATTGTTTGACAAGTTCAAATAATTTATGTTTTTATTTTCTGTAATTGGAGTAATATCTGTTATATTATTATTTGATAAATTAAGTACACTTATGTTTAAATATTCTAATCCTGACAAATTGGTTATATTACAATTTGATAAATCTAATTCATTTTGTATAACTTGATTGGCTGCCATCAATTCTTTTTTTGTAATTTCATTGTCATGGTTCTGGTCAATTCCATATTCGATTAATTTTGCTTTTAAATTGGCTTCTAATTCTACTACATCATCAATTTGGTCTACTTCTCCAACATTTTGATTATTAATTGTGTTGGCAAAAATTAAAGATTCTCTTCCTTCTGCAATTTGTCGATATAGTAATTTTTTCAATGCATTATAATTATCATTTCCTTCTTCAAAATTAATATAATTATTCGAAAAATTTATCGTTTCATCATAAATTTCATTTGACCATTTTACTTCATCTAAACAAGATATATCTGTAATTATATTATTATTTAAAATACATACTTCTATCTTTTCAAGATTAATAATTGGTGTAATGTCTGATATATTATTATAAGGTGCATTTATAACTACCAAATTTTTTGCATACTGCAATCCTTCTAAATTAGTAATATTTTTATTTCCGATATCCAAATTAGAAATATTTATTATGTCATATTCTGTTATTTTTCCATCTTGATCAATATCATAATTTTCTAATAAAACATTTTTTAAGTTACTATCTGGAATCATAATTTCTTTTGTTTTGTCTCCTTGTGTTATGTTGTTCCAATAAATGTTTATTGAACCTTGAGCTGAATCTGGATTTCCTGTATCATTTATATATTGTAAGTAAGTTCCAATAGATTCTGTTTTTGTTCCAATACTTTCATTTGCTTTAACTGTTATTGTTTGATTTTCCTCATTTATAGTTATATACTGATTTCCATAACTCATATTTCTAAATGTAAAATTCTCACAATATAATTTATTTCCTTCTGTCATCATAGCATTAATCACTGGACTCAATTCTTTCCATTTCACTTCTTTTGTGCTACTACTGTCAACGTTACCGATATTAGCTACTGTATTACCCAATATCATTTGAATATTATTACAATTCACATTTTGAATAGTTTGTATCCATTCTTCTTCTTTTTTCATGTGTTGTTTACTTGCTAGGATCATATCACTTGAAGAAGACCTCATATGTCCATTATAATTAATCTTGACTTTTTCTAAATTTTGTAACTGGCATATTTCTTCAAAATTTGTAATATCACATAAGTCTCCTTGAATTGAAAAATTTTTCAAGTTAGAAATTGTACTAATTCCTTGAAAACTCAAAGTTTCATCTACATATCCCATTCTAATTGTTAAATCTGTAAGATTTTTTACTTGCTCTAAACTTTCTAAATTAACTATTTTTTGTCCAGATAAATCTAACTTTTTCAAATTTCTACTTTGGGCTATTACTCCGACATCTAACATTGAATTACCAGTTGTAATTGATAATTCTTCCAAATTTGTTATTTTTCCTAATTCTTCTAAATTATATAATTTGTTATTACTTGATAAATTAATTTTCTTCAAATTTTGATAGTTTCCTAAATTCTTCAGGTCAAAATCTCTATTAATATTATAAATAGATAATTCTTGCAAATTATTTAAATTTTCTAAAAACTCAAACCCTTCCATATTTTTATAATCTCTATAAAAAGTTAATTTTGTTAATTTCGTCAAATTCTTAATTGGCATTAAATCTAAATTTTCTTCTCCATTACTATTTATTTGTAATGTTAATGATGTTAAATTTTTAGCATATTGTATTTCTTCCATACTAGTTAATGTATTAGGATAATATATATCAATTGAAAAATTAGTTAATTGTTCCATTTCAAAATATGAAATTTCACCATCATTATTTCTATCTACATTTCTGCTTAATAAACATTGTTTGAAATTTTCATCTTGAAATATAATATTTTCACTTTCATTATATTCATCTATATCAATATGTACATTTCTATTTCTTAGTATTTGTAAAGTTGTAGCATTTCCAGTTTCCTTTTGATTGATTGGATTTTGTGTAAGATTTACACTTATCAAGGAATGCAAGTCTTGCAATGGTGTTATATCTGTAATTTTATTTCGACTTAAGTTCAAGTAGTGCATATTATTATCAATTAGGTTTCTGATAAATTCAATATTATTTATATTATTTTTAGTTGATAATGTTAAGTAGTTTAAACTTGTTAAATCACCAATTTTTTCATAGTTAATAAGATTTCCCTCTAGTATTAACTCTTCTAAATTTTGTAAATTTTTAATTTTATCACAATCTATTACAACATTATTTTGTGATAAATCCCTAATATATAGATTTTTTAGTTTCTCTAAAGTAGCTATCTTAGAAAGTTCAAGTGTCTTGGCAGGATAATTTATATTTATTGATAAACGTTCTAAATCTTGTAGCCTGTCTATATTTGTTAAGTCTTGCTCAATTATTGTTAAATGTAACATTTTCAATTTTGTTAATTGGAAAATAGATGATATGTCTTTACAATGTACATACAAATTAAGTGTTTCCAAATTAGTTGCATATTCTATCCCTTTTAAACTAGAAACTGGATTGTTGTAGTCTATGGTTAAATTTTTTATTTGTATCATATCATAATTGGTTATTTTTCCATCATTATCTACATCATAATTTTTTAATAAGTATTTTTTAAAATTTAAATCTTCAATATTAATTTCTACTTTTTCACTAACATCTTCAAAAACCTTATAACGAATGGTTATTCTTGTTCCTGAACTAGTACTTTGTTGTTCATAGCCAATATTAATCATTTCTTGGTAGTTTCCTATCCTTACATCAGTCGCATCTATTACTATTTTGGTTCGGTCTTCCTTTAAAGTTACATGAGTGGGATCTCCATATAACATAGATGTGATATAAATTGAGCTATCTTCCACATAAAACTTACTATTCGCATCATTCATTTTATGAAATATTTCTGGAACGTCTATTTCTATTTTTTGTCCTTTCGTTACCTGCACATTATCGATTGTGATATCTTGTGCACATGTAAGATGGTATATGTTCAATCTTTCAATTTCGTCTAAATTTTGTATGTTATTATAACTAACATCTAAAAATTGTAAATCATTTGGAGCATTTACAATATTTTCTATGCTTTCTATTTGATTACCACTTAAATTCAAATTTGTTAAGTGAATACTTTTTTCTATATTTTCTATGTTACTAATTTGATTATAGCTTAAATTTAAAAGCGTTAAATTTTGAAGTTCATTTATTTTACTAATGTCACTAATTTTATTATTACTTAAATTTAACTCTGTTAAATTTTCAAGTTTTATAATATTTTCTATACTTTGTATATTAGTTCTATTAAGACTTAGAGTTTCTAACTTTTTTAATTGATTTAAAAACGCTGTATTCTCTATTTCCATATTACTTATAGCTAAATTAGTTAGATTAGTTAAGTTAGAAATAATATTTATATTAAAATCGCTTGCAGATTGACAATCCGTTATCATAAGAGTATTCAGGCTTTCTAACCCCTCTATTCCTTGTAAATTAGCTATATTTGTACAATCAAAAAACATTAGCTCTTTCATATTTTGATTCACATGGAAAAGATTTATCGTATTTAAATCTGCCCTACTAATATATAATTTTTCTAAATTTGGTATAGCCTCAATTTCTACAATATCCTCTGTTCCATTAATTCTTAAACTTCTTAATATTGGTAATTTTTGTAATACTTGTAAGTTGGTGAATTTTCCATATATATCCAAATCTTTTAAATTTTTACAATATTGGATTCCTTCTATATCCATGATTTCATTATTGTCATTCTCAAATGCAAGTTCCTCTATTTTTTCCATATCATATAATGTTATTTTCCCATTTTGATCAGCATCGTAAGAATCTAATAATTTTTGCTTTAACTTTTCACTGGCAAACTCAATTTCTTGTTCTTGATCTGCTAATGAATCTAATCTAAATGTAAAGTCAATTGTGGAATCACTTATATAGCAAGAATATCCCACATCAGGACCAATTAGATAATTTATTCTACAATTAATTTTTCTTTCTCCTAATTTTCTTTCTGCATCCACAATAAGTTTAGTTTTATCTTCACTAAAATAAATTTCATCTACGTAGTGATCAGAATTGTATTCTGTAGTAGCTGTTATATTCCAATTTTCTGCATAAAAAGGATTATTAGTATCAAATACATTAGAAAAATATTGTGGTAATTCAATTTCTATGTGATTATTTTCCGCATCTATTGCTCCCAAGTCCTTTTTTAATCTTTGTGAGCGAGCAATTAGATCAGCATCTGGATTTTTCTTTTTAATTTCTTCCATTAATGTAAGATCTTCAATATTGTTATTGCTTAAATCTAAATATGTTAAATTGGTTAAGCTTTGTAATGGTGTAATATCTTTTATTTTGTTATCTCTTAAGGATAAACTATCTAATTGTGTCAGCTTTCTAATTGGAGTAATATCTTCTATTCCAGCCATATCTAATCTTAATGTATTTAATTTAGTTAGATTTTCTAAAAAACTAATATCTATTATTTCTGATTTTTCCTCATAATAACCTCCTAAATATAACTCTAACCTCTCTAAATTTGTTAAATTACTTAAAACACTAATATTTTCTAAATTTCTGTGAGTTAAAATTTGTAAAAATTTTAGATTGATAGCATATTCTAATCCTAATAAATCTTTTAACATTTCTTTTTCATCTGTTGTATAACTTATAAATAAATCGGTTATTTGCTCCATTTCTTTTTTAGATAGTTCTCCATCCCCATTTGTATCATATTGTAGCAATTTTTCTTTTAAGTAATTATCATTAAATGTAACAATAGTTTCACCTTCTTGTAATTCTTCTAGTTGTTCTGTTACTACTTCTTCTACCGCCATAGCAATATAGTTAATAGCTGGTACATAAGACGAAAACATCGCAAATACCGCTATTATAGCTAAAACTTTTTGTTCGATTTTTCTTAATCTTTCTTTTTTCATTTTTATTTCATTCCTATCTTAATATACTTAAACATAACTAGAATAGTTTTATTCTAAAGTTCGACCTTGCTCAAAAGCTACATTAATCATATAAGCATCATAAGGTGTTAATTCTCCGTCTCTATCAACATCTCCTATTTGTAATTCTTCTTCTGTTGCTATTTTCCCCTGTTCAAACATGACATTGATAATATACGCATCATATGGTGTTACTTCTCCATCTTTGTCCATATCACCTAATAAATAAGTTGGTAAAATAGTTCCTTTTGATGTAACTTCACATGTTGTACTTAGTCCATTTGAAGATGTCGCTGTTATTGTTACTTTTCCACCTGAAATTTGAGTTATATTTCCATTTTGATCAACTGCCACTATTTTTTCATTACTAGATTTCCATGTTATATTAGGACTATCCGTTGTATCTGTTGGTACTATTGTTGCAGTAAGTTTTGCAGTTCCGCCCTCTTCAAGGGTCAATTCATTTTTATTAAGTGTAATTCTTTGTATTGGATTATACTTTCCTGGTGTAAATATTCCATAAGCAAATATATCATTTATTAATGCTTTATCCAATGCCGTTACTTTTCCATCGCCATCTAAATCTCCTAGTGCTATTTCTTCTTGTGTAAGATCCATTCGATTGTACCAACTACCTACAATTGCTGCATCATTTGCATTAATAACTCCATTTCTATCTAAATCTCCTGGATATGCTTTGCTGCCATCACTTAACTTACGTAGCATACATACATAAATCCAACACCTTGTTGTTCCATAATCTTTTGTTGTTGCCGTAATATAGGTAAATCCTCCACTTTTGGGTGTTACTTTTCCATTAACATCAACTGTTGCAATCTGTTCATTTGTTGAACTCCACTGGATAGCATCACCTGATAAATAGGTATCTTTTAATGTTACTGTTTCACTTAAATTATTAAGTTTATATTCATTGTAATTTAATTGTATTTTATATCCATCTGGTATAGGGTTTTCAACATTAATCTGATAAGTAGCACTGAATTCTCCTATCTTTGCTGTAAGAGTTGCAGTACCTGGATTTTTAGCTGTTATTGTCCCATTTCTATCCACTGTAAATATATTAGTATTTGAACTTTCCCAAGTTAAATCAGAAAGAGCAATGTTGGTTGTATAAGCTGTTGCGTTAGGTCCTGTATTTTTATTTCTTACTGATGTTGGAGTTAAAGTTTCTCCAATAGATAAAGTGTTAGTTTCGTTTAGTCCTCTAATATCTGGATTGATATAGCCTTTATCTGTTGCAACTTGCACTGTATTATTTACATCTCTTGTTCCTGATAATATATTTGTATCTTGTGTTTCTCCTCTTGAAAACACTTGTACCCAATAATGTGCTCCATTTTTACTATTATAATAACATCCAATTCCTATCGATTTATGTGCGCTTTTTACAATTTGCGCTTTGTGACCTGGTGAATTCATCCATCTTTCCATAATTCTAGTTGCAGAAGTAGCACCTAATCCTATATTTTCACCGTTTATTTTAGAGCATACACTAAAACAAGAAAGACCATTTGGTCTAATATGATCCCAATAAATTGAAGTTTCTGCTGCTCTTAGCATAGCTGCTTCCATTAATTCGTTATCTAACTCCAATGGTTCTAAATTTAACTTTGTCCTTTCTTCATTTACTAAATTAAAAACATCCTTTGCTTTATCATAATTATAAGTACCACTTATATTAACATTTGCAATTCTTTGATAATCATTACTACTTAATTTAGTAAGAGTAGAAGGTATTGTATAATTAGTAAGATTTGGACAACGTTCATAAAAAATGTTGCTTACAAAATTTAATGTAGATGGCAATTTAACAGTTGTTAAATTCGAACATGAATCAAATGCATAAGCATTAATTTTTAACAATCCTTCTGGTAAATTAACAGTCCTAACTGTAGAATTATTGTAAAAAGCATTCATTCCTAACGTACTTACTTTTTTCCCATCAATTGTAGTAGGTACAGTAACAGTTTGTTCTGTCCCACTATATCCTACAATACTTATGGTTCCATCTAATAAATTGTCATAAGTATAACTACCACTTACAGTAGAAGCCCATACTTGCGCCATTGTGCATATTTGGTACAATACTATAATGGCAAAAATCACTACTATCATTTCTTTTTTCAAAATCCTTTTCATTATATCTCCCCTTTTTTAACTAATAAATTTTATTCCTAATTGCTCTCATTATATCAAATAAATTTAAAATTGTATATTTTTTATTTATGATTATATTGTTGTTTTAGTTTTTAATCAGTCTCTTTATTTGTGCAACTAGCTCATCCATTGAATAATTTTTAAGATTCATTTCAATCCCTTCTTGTCTTAGCTTTTCAACTATCTCTATTACAAGAGGCAGTTTAATATCATACTGTCTAAATACTTCTATTTTTTCTAGGATTTCTTCTTTTCTTATTTCTTCTACCATTTCTCCTTCATGCAATAGAATAATTCTATCTGCTAGCAACATTTCCTCTGCCATATTGGTAATATAAATAATAGTATAACCCTCTTTTTTTAAGTTTTCTACAATATGATAAATTTCCTCTTTTCCCTTACTATCAATCATAGTAGTTGGCTCGTCAAATACGATATATTGGGGTTGTTTAGCAAGTACTTCACCAATGACAATTCTTTGTTTTTGTCCTAAGGATAATTCATATAGGTCTTCTTCCTTTTTATCCTTCATATTTACCTTTTCTAAAGAATCATTAACACGTTTTTCGATTTCTTCTTGCGTTAAACCTTTTAAAGCAAAAGACACTTCGTCGCAAATATTGTTAAATATAATTTGATTTTCTGGATTTTGAAATACGATGCCAATTTTTTTTCGTAATTCCTCTTTGTTTTTGGATTTTCCTACCTCTAAGTTATCAATTAGAATTTTTCCTTCTTTTGGTTTCAGGATACCAGAAATCAACTTTCCCAAAGTCGATTTACCAGACCCATTTTTTCCCATAATAACAATAGTCTCTTTGTCTTTGACATCAAGACTAATGTTCTTTAAGATATTCTTTCCTCTTTTGTATTGGTATGTTACATTTTCTATTTTAATCATTTTCGCCTCTCAAATATTTGTTAAATGGTTTTCTTAATATCTTTTCTAAAAATGCCATCATTATGACTTTAATTGGCACCATAACTAATTCTTTTGTAAGCCTAGAAGCTAGTAATACGAAAAATGCTTTTCCTGTTGTAATTTTTAGCCACAAGGTGTTTAAGCCTATATTACAGATTACAGTAACCAAACAAACTGCTAAAATTAGTCTTACAATAAATTGTTTATTCGTATAGGTATCTTCTTGTTTTTTATATAACAAAAATCCATAAATTGCTGCTGCAACAGCTGTAGTAATCGTGTATCCTATAAAGAAAGAGCCAAATGGAAATAAGGTAGCACCAATTAAATCGCTTAAAATGCTAATTAATATTGTCCATTTAGGACCAAGCCATATGGCACAAAGAATCGTTGGTACAAAAGAAAAACTAATTGTTACGATTGGTGTTTTAATTGATAAAAACCTAGATAATACAATGGATGATGCTAGCAGTAAAGCTGCTAAGATAATTTTTTTCATTTTAGACATTTTACTTCATTCCTTTTCCTTAACATTATTTATTTCATTTTTTCCTTCATTCTAACTAGCGTATTAAGTGCATCAATTGGCGTAAGTTCGTCCAAGTTAATCTTATCTACTTCATGAGCAATTTCGGCTAATTTATAATTATACATGTCAAACTGCCCTTGCACTTGTTTTTTATCTTGTTTTTCTTGCTTTTGACCAGTTAAAATATTTTTTCTTTCCAAAGAGCGCAAAATCTCGTCTGCTTTTTTCGTTACCATTTTAGGAACACCTGCTAAGCGTGCTACGTGGATTCCATAACTTTCGTCTGTTCCACCTCTTACAATTTTTCGTAAGAAAATGATGTCTTCTCCTTTTTCCTTGACAGCAATAGAATAGTTTTTAATTCCTTCTAATTTTTCCTCTAATTCTGTTAATTCATGATAATGGGTTGCAAATAATGTTTTTGCACCACACTTTTCTTGATCTGCAATAAATTCAGCAACTGCCCATGCAATGGATAAACCGTCATAGGTAGAAGTTCCCCTTCCAATTTCGTCTAAAATGACTAAACTATTATTAGTTGCTTCTTTTAGAATGGTTGCTACCTCCATCATTTCCACCATAAAAGTACTTTGTCCCATACTCAGGTCATCCGAAGCTCCTACTCTTGTAAAGATTTTGTCTACGACACCAATTTGGGCAGCTTCTGCTGGTACAAAACTTCCGCACTTGTGCCATTAAAGTAATTAAAGCAACTTGCCTCATATAGGTAGATTTTCCTGCCATGTTAGGTCCTGTAATAATGGATAATCGATTGTCTTGTTTGTCTAAATACGTATCGTTTTCAACAAAACTTCCTGGTCCTAAGATTTTTTCAATCACAGGATGTCTTCCGTTTTTGATGTCAATGGTTCCTGTGCTATTAACCTCTGGCATGCAATAATTCATATCTTCTGCCACTTCTGCAAAAGAGGTTAAGACGTCTAAACTGGAAATGACTTCGCTGGTTTTTTGCAATCTTTTAACATTTTTGGCAATTTCGTCGCGAATAGCAACAAAAGCATCATATTCTAAGGTTACTACTTTTTCTTCTGCTCCTAAAATTTGATTTTCCAAGTTTTTTAGTTCTTCTGTAATATATCTTTCTGCATTGGCTAAAGTTTGTTTTCTAACAAATCGTTCTGGGACTTGGCTTAAATACGATTTGGTTACTTCAATAAAATAGCCAAATACTTTATTGAATCCAATTTTTAGATTTTTGATGCCTGTTTTTTCTCTTTCGTCTAATTCTAATTGAACTAGCCAGTTTTTTCCTTCTGTTTGTGCGGTTTTTAAGGTGTCTATTTCCTCGTTATATCCTAATTTAATAATACCACCATCTTTGATGGTCATTGGTGGGTCATCGATAATGGCTCCATCGATTAATTGATAAATGTCTTGTAACTCGTCTAGATTTTCAGCTAAGTCTTTCAGTAATCTACTCTTACAGCCACTTAAAACTCTTTTTACTTCTGGCAATTTTAGTAATGAATTTTTTAATGTTACCATGTCTCTTGCATTGGCATTTCCATAAGCCATTTTGCCAGCTAGACGTTCAATGTCATATACTTTTTTTAGATTGTCAATAACATCCCCTCGAAGCATCACATTATCTTTTAATTCTTTTACCGCCTCTAGCCTTTGGTTAATTTCTACAACATCTACTAAAGGGTCATTTAACCATCTTCGCAAGAGCCTTCCTCCCATTGAAGTTGAGGTTTTATCTAATACCCATAGTAAGGTTCCTTTTTTGGATTTATCTCTTAGTTTTTCGGTAATTTCTAGGTTTCTTCTAGCGTTAATGTCTAATGCCATATACCTAGATAATTGATAAACTACAATTTTGTTAAGGTGATTTAAAGTGGTTTTTTGGGTTTGTTCTAAGTATTCTATTAAGGCATGTGTAGAACTAATAGCTAACGTTTTTTCCTGAAAATTTTCTATCGGTTGACGATTGTTATTTACGATACTAAAACGCAACTCTAAATTTTCTACCTCACTCTTAAAAAATTTATCGTTAAAGTTTGTGATATAGATATTTTCGAATCTTTCTTTGATTTTGCTAATTTCTTCTGTACAGTCTGCCATCATAGAATTTACAACTAATTCTGCTGGTGCATATCTTGCAATTTCGTCTAATAACATAGGAAAATTATTGTTATCTTTGATTTCTGCTGCATAAAATTCTCCTGTTGAAATGTCGCAAACACTGATTCCAAAGTAAATTCCAGTTTTAAAGATAGACATGATGTAGTTGTTTTTTCTTTCTTCTAGCATGTTGCTTTCTACTACGGTTCCTGGCGTTACGACTTTGATAACTCCTCTTTTTACAATTCCTTTTGTGTTTTTGGGGTCTTCTAGCTGCTCACAGATGGCTACTTTGTAGCCTTTGTTTACCAATTTGGCGATGTACATTTCGGCTGCATGGTGTGGCACTCCTGCCATGGGTGCTCTTTCAGCTTGTCCACAGTCTTTTCCGGTTAGTGTTATTTCTAGTTCTCTTGCCACTAATATAGCATCATCAAAGAACATTTCATAAAAGTCTCCTAATCTATAAAATAGGATACAGTCCTTGTATTCTTCTTTGGTTTCAAGATATTTTTGCATCATTGGTGAGTATTCCGCCATTTACATTTCTCCTTTCAAATACCACATATGTTGGGAAACAATTTTTAGTTCAATTATTTTTCCAATTAACTCTGGACTTCCCTCAAAAACAACCACCTTATTGCTATCGGTTCTGCCGTGTTAATAAGTCTTTATTATTTTTGCTTTCTCCTTCGACCAAAACCGTTTGATAGGTTCCTATATATTTTTGATTATTTTCTTCAATTTGGCTTTCTACTAAAGCTTTTAATTTATCAAATCTTTTATGCTTTTGTTCTTCTGGGATTTGGTTTTGCATTTTATCTCCAGGCGTTCCTACTCTTCTTGAATAGATAAACATATAAACCTGTTCAAACTTCACTTTTCTTACCACATCTAAAGTATCTTGAAATTCTTCATCAGTTTCTCCAGGAAACCCTACAATAATATCAGTTGATAATGTTAGGTTGGGAATTTTCGCCTTCATTTTATCGACTAATTCTAAATATTGCTCTTTGGTGTATTTTCGGTTCATTTCTTTCAAGACCTTACTATTTCCAGATTGTAATGGCAAATGTATTAATTTACATACCTTGTCACAAGTTGCAATTGCCTCTATGACATCGTCTGTAAAGTCTTTTGGATGTGGCGATACAAAACGAATTCTTCCAATTCCTTCAATTTTATTGATGGCTTTTAATAATGTTGCAAAAGAATGAACATCTTCGTACTCTTCAAATGAAATATTTTTTTCTTGTTCTACCCTTAAATAAGAATTAACATTTTGACCAAGTAAGGTAATTTCCTTGTAACCTTTTTTGGCTAAATCTCGAACCTCTTCAATAATATCTTTTGGTTTTCTGCTTCTTTCACGTCCACGTACATAAGGGACAATACAATAGCTACAGAAATTATTACAGCCATTCATGATAGTAACAGAAGCTTTTATTTTACTATCTCTTTTGATTGGCAATCCCTCGTAGATTTCTCCATCAATATCGATAATGTCCTCTTGTTTTTTCTTTTCTTGCAATGCTTTATATAAATTTTCTGGAAATTTGTGCAAGGTATGGGTTCCAAATAAAATGTCAACAAAGGGATAGCTTTCTTTGATTTTATCGATAATGTGTTTTTCTTGCATCATACAGCCACCAATGGCAATGATTAGCCCTTTTTCTTCTTTTCGTCTTTTTAGTTCTCCTAGTTTTCCGAAAAAGCCTATCTTCTGCATTTTCTCTTACGCAACAGGTATTAAAGACTGCTATATCTGCTTCATTTTGATTGTTGGTTTCTTGATATCCCATTTGTTCTAGCATGCCACATAGTTTTTCAGAATCGTTTTCGTTTAGCTGGCACCCTAAGGTTTGTATGATATATTTTTTAACTTTATTTTGATTTTCTTGTTTTACTTTTTTTATATATTGTTTTTGGTTTTCTACCTCATTCATATGTTTTTTTGTTCTCCTTTTTTCTATTTTAAGAAAGGTTTTGTGCTTTGCTTAAAATCTTTTCTTATTTTATTACAAAATCCGCTTTTTTTCAAGCTATTTTTGCAATTCCAATTATTTTTCGTTTTAATTGACTTATGTAAAGTAATGTGATATAATAGTATCACGCACAGATACAATTGCGCAAAAAATAAAGGAGGAAAAGGTTTATGCAGAATTTATTTCGGCAACCCCGGTACCCATCTGGATTTACATGACATACTGATTTTTATATAGTATGATGCATCTTGTAAATCTAGTTATACTGGTTTCAGCCTTTCCTGTAGGGCAGTTCTTACCTAGAGCTGCCCTTTTCTTTTTATCTTTTTTGCTTGCACTTTTTTTATTTCATGATATAATTATCTTAGCAAGGAGGAAAACATGGGAAAATTTGATAATCTACAAAAAACAAAAACCAGTAAAAGAAAATACCAATACGACTACACCAAACTATATAAAAAAGGACGTTTTGCAACTTCTGTTGATTATTCTTATTTTGAAAACCTTTATATTTTAGAATTATTAGACAAAAATCAAAAGAAAAAATTTAGTGAAGACCTACTAACTTTATGGGGTAAGTTAGACATGAAATCCTACATTGACTATGATTTAGGAAACACCATCAACTTGTACTTTAATAACAGCTTTCAGCCTATCCCTGTAAAAGATTTAGCAGATTACAATTATATGCATGAAGATAGCCGAAAAATGAGTTTGTTAGATATAAAATATATCAAAAAAATATCTTTAGAAACTATCAATTTACAAAACTTATATTTAGCAACATTTGAAATTTTTGATATGGATAATACTTTTAGACCTTATGTTTTACTCTTCCAAAAAAACGAAAAAAATGACTTTGTTCAAATTGGTTATGGCTACGATTCTAATAACAATGACAACATAGAATTATACCTTAATTCTTTTAATTACCCTATTTTTCTTTCACCAAAAGGTTCTTTGTTGTTACCTTTAACTAATAAAAAAATAAAATTAGATGTGTATGACTATATTACAGATACTGATATTCAAAAAATACAAAAATGATTTTGGGGACGGAGGAAAAAATCATGGTCAAATAATTTTACTTTTTAATATTCAGCTTTTACATTATAAAGCCATGATTTTTTCCTCCGTCCCCAAAATCATCCCCAAAATCATGTAAGGGCTGGTTTTAGAACTTCAGCCCTTCTTGTTCTTGCTTTCTTAGGCAAGCCCATATTTTTTCTTAAATTTGTCTGCTCTACCACCAACTGTTTCTTGTCTTAGGTTACCTGTCCAGTATGGATGACATTTTGAGCATACGTCTACTTTTAAATCTTTTTTTGTTGAACCAACTTCTAAAACATTACCACATGCACATGTGATGGTTGTTTGGTTATAATTTGGATGGATTCCTTCTTTCATTTTGTTTTGTTCACCTCTTTTTCTTGTTAAAAATAATTTGACTGTTTTTTATGATAACATATTTTTTTCAAATTTTCAAGTATTATTTTTGATTTTCTTGTTTTTCTTGTTCTTCATACATGTATTCCGCTGAATAAAGCATTTCTTTGTTTAGTGAAAGCTTGTGAATTAGTTTTCCCATCACATTGAAAATACAAGCGATGATTAATATTAACATTCCAATTCTTTTCCAGTTTCTTTTTAACATGTTTTTTCTCCTTTTTAAAATAATACATATTAATTATACTGTTATTTTGGGAAATTGTCAATATTTTGTGAAAATCATTTTTTACAAAAAACTCAGTCTTTCAAATAAAGTGAGGGTCTGAAGGAGTGGATGATGTTGGTGTCGGTCGTGCTGTTGTGGTAGCGGTAACTCGTGTAGTCTTCGCTGTTGTAGTAATAGCCTCCTCTAAGGCCACATGGACCGATGGAATGGGTAGAGGTCTCTGTTGTCCATTCTATATTATTACTTGCCATGTCCCATATATTGCAGATTTTATCTTGCTGTGCTGTATTGCTTAAGTGATTGGTTCCTTTTTCTGCAAAATTTGTATTAAGACTATTTTGCCATGAATATACTTTCGGCTTACTACTTCTATTATCAAATTCTTGTAAGAATAAAGTTGCAGTATCCCAAGCATAACTATTGATTAAGTCACTAGTAAAACTACTGGTATTACTATTATACATATTTCTACATTGCGTGGCTGCTTGTGGCTGGGTAATATAATTGTATACATAGTCATTTGGCTTTACAGTTACTGCTGTTAATGCTGTACCACTACTTGTTCTTTTGGTCGCAGTTCTTGCTTCATATCTTCCAATATAATAGCCTCCATTTTTCACCGCACTTGTTTTAAAAGCTTCTATATCTTTTGCTACTGTATTTCCATAATTTGACGTTGCTAATTCCTGAAAATAACTATTGATTACTTTCTCTCCTTGGGCTGTCGGAGCTCCATCTTCTGCAAAAGTGTATCGTTCCAAATTAATTGTCTTGGTTCCTCCTGAATATTTAACGTTTCCGACAGGTATCCACACAAACTGACTTCCAGCTGTTTCTCCATAGATTACATCTTCGATTACGACTCCTCCTGTTACATCATTGGCAGAATCAGAGGCTATTTTAAATCCTTCTGGCACGACTACTTTATTTTCAAAAGTATCTTCTATGGTTGTTTTCGTATCAAATTTTTCTTTTTGCTTTGCTTCTTCTACTGTAGGTAACTTTTCTGGCTCTGTTGGCTTTGGTCCTTCATTCTCTCCTTGTTTTGTTATCTCACCAGTTACTGTATCTACTATATATACATTTTTAGATTGATTAAAAGTTACCTCTATTTTGTTTTCTTCTCCTTCTTTGGTTTTAGCAGTTGCATTTGCATTTTGATTGTTCAGTTCTTCTTGCAATTTTGGGGCTGCTACTTCTTCTTTTTCTTCTTTATCCAATTTGTCTACTATTACGGCATTATAGGCTAATTTAATTTGTTCTTTTTCTTCCTCGATTGTTGTTACCGTTTTTGCATTGTCTGCTTTTCCGTAATATTCCATTTTCTCCTGTTAGGGTCGCAATACTTACAGCAGCCAAGATTAATAATACAATTATTGTGATGACTAATGCAATTAGGGTAATACCTTTGTTAGCTTCTTTTTTGTTTTTTCTTATGCTTGTTATATTTACCATACATATCCTCCTTTTTCTTTTGTCTTTTTTTCTTAGTTTTTTACTGTTATTATTTACTATTCTAACCAATAATATATTGAAATTATACTATAAGCATTTTTGTTTTGCAAGTATTTTTGGGTGCATTTTTCAAAACAAAAATTTATTTGTTTCCATATAGAAAGATTTTTATTTAATAATTTTGGTATTTTTGGTTACACTACTTTTGGTGATTTAAAAATGAATAAAAAAATTTGGCTAATCATAGCCATTCTATTAATGATACTAATTGTGGTTGGCATTTACTTTTACACCCAAAACACAAAACCTTCTAATAACGAAAATGATTATGAAGCAAACCGTACTTCTACTAGTACTTCTGAAAATAATGAAACCCAAACCGATGAAAATGCAAATCAAAATCTAGCAGAACAAACGCAAGGAATTACAGAAGCACAAAATGAACAACCACCTGTTGTAGAAGAGCAAATAGCAACTTTTACTACTAAAATTTATTCCAATGACCCTGCTCGTCAAAATAATATTTCCATTACTTGTAACACTTTAAATGGAACAACCATTAACAATGGTGCTACCTTTTCTTTTTGTGGCACAGTAGGCCAATCCTCTACTAGTAAAGGCTATCAAAAAGCTGATATTTTTGATAAAAACGGAAACAAGAAAAAAGGCCTAGGTGGCCGGAAATTGTCAAATTAGTTCTACTTTATATAATGCTGTTTTAGCAGTTCCTACATTAGTGGTAACTGAAAGACACGCTCATAGTAATTACGTGCCTTACATTGCCAAAGGAAAAGATGCTGCTGTTGCTTATGGTAGTTATGACCTTAAATTTAGAAACGACTCTGGGAATACCATAAAAATCCTTGCTTCTACCGATGGTAGTTCTGTTACTACTACTTTAGTAGCTTTAAAATAATATGGATTGTTATTTCTCAACAATAAATGCATTTGGTAAATATCGCTCTCCAATTGGAGTAGACGTTTTATTTACCACTTTGCCATCATAATACATAGTAGCAGAAGACCCTCCATCTAAGTTTGCTGCATTGTAAGCACCATACTTTTCAAATATATTTTGCAACTCTAAAAGATTAGTTCCTATACTATAACCGGGGTTGTCTTCCATCAATGGAAACAAAAATAAAGGTACCATCTTGTTTTTGTCCAATTGCCATTCTAGGATGTAATCCCCCTGCTGTTGAATTTTTTATTTGATTTTTACCATTTACAATAATAAATGGTCCGAAATTCAACAGCAGATTCTATTCCAGCGTCAAGCGCTTCTTGATAATTATATTTTCCTAGTACTAATTTATTATCCTCACTTAAACCAATTAAACTATATCTTGTTGTCTTGTTTCCAAATAGCAGTTTTTTATTCATAATAACCGTATCTACCAAAACATTTCCTGCCCCATTTCCTTCTGGATCGTAAAATCCTCCTGCATTAATTCCTCCTAAGGCATTATTTTGTTTTACTATTTCACTTAATTTGGAACCTCTTCCAGATTTTCTTCCATCCACCAATTTTACCTTAGAGGCATCTGGCACTTGCATTACATATCCTACATAGCCTTTCCCTGTTATTTTTTCTATCGTAGGCTCTTTATTTTCTATTTCTACTACCATAATATTGTCAGAATCAGAGTTTTCATTGTTTTCTACCTCTAGTTTTTTCATAATTTCTTCAATTTCCTCGTCTGATAAAAACCAAGTTGCTAAATATTGATGGTTCATGGTTGTCATAGCTGTTTGTACCCACAATTCTTTGTATTCTTGAAATAAGTCTGTTTTAAAAAACAAATAAATGGCGGTTAATCCTAAAAAAATTAAAATAAAAAGTACTTTAAAAGCGATAAAAAACTTATGTTTTAAACTTTTTCTCTTTTTTTCTTTTTTCATGGATGGCTTTTGGGATTGTTTTGGTATCTCCTCTTGTTGTTTTGGTAATTCTTCTTGTTTCTCTTCTTTTTTTACTGCTGCTATTCTGTCTAAATTTTTCTTTCTGATTTCTGCTTTCCTATTTTTTGTATCCTTTGTATCTACCTTCATTTTTTACTCCATCTTTGTATTTTTTAACTTTTTAATTTTATCATATTTTAAATATTTTTTCAAATTATTTTTCAACAATAAAAGCATTTGGTAAATATCGCTCTCCAAGAAGTTCTGATGGTTTACTAACTAATTCACCATCAAAGCACATTCCTGCTGAGTAGCCGCCATCTAAGTTTGCTGCATTATAAGCATCATATCTTTCAAATATAGTTTGCAATTCTAGAAGATTTGTCCCAATACTATAACCGGGGTTGTCGTCCATCAATTACAACTAAAATCATGGTTCCATCTTTTCTTTGTCCAATTGCTGTTCTTGGGTGTATCCCCCCTGAATTTGCATTTTGAATTTGTTTGTTTCCATTTACAATTAGATATGGTCCAAATTTGATTGCATCTTCAATTCCAGCATTAAGAGCTTCTTGATAGTTGTACCTTCCTAATATTAACTTTCCACTTTTGTCTAATCCAATTAGACTTGCACTCGTTTCTCTTTCTCCATTTAACAATTCTTTGTTCATAATAACAGTATCTAATAATATATTCCCCATGCCTTTTCCTTGTGGATCCACATATCCTCCTGCATTGATAGCACCAATCGCATTATATTTTTCTACAATTTCTGTTAATTTTAGCCCTCTATCTTCTATTCTAGTGTCAACTAATTTTACTTTGGAAGCATCTGGAACTATCATAACATAACCTACATACCCTGCTCCTGTTATTTTTTCCAGCGTTACTTCTCCCTCGTTTTTTTTGATTACAACTCCTGAAGAATCTGAGTTTTCATTGTTTTCTACTTCTAGTTTTTTCATAATTTCTTCAATTTCCTCGTCTGATAAAAACCAAGTTGCTAAATATTGGTGACTCATGGTTGTCATGGCTGTTTGTACCCATAGTTCTTTATAACTTTGAAATAAATTTGTTTTAAAAAATAAAATGATAAATGTAATTACCAAAACAACAAATGACATTACTATTTTTAAACATAAAAATAGCTTTTGTTTGGTTGTTCTTTTCTTTTTTTCTTCCTGTTTTTCTTCTTTTTTAATCTTTTTCTTTATTAACGTAATTAAATTCATTTCTTACTTCATTCCTTTTTCATTTTTTATCCATCTTATTTAAGTTTACCATAATTTCCTTATTTTTTCAAGTATGCCCTTAAGGTATCAATTTATCTCTTAGTCATATTCTATTTTTTCATGAATACTTTTAAATTGGAGGGATATTTATGCAAAAAATAAAATTATCAATTTCTTTTTTTCTTAGTATGCTACTTATTTTTTCTTTTACCATGCCTTGCTTTGCAGAAGAAACTACCTATGTATGGTCAAGCACTTCTACTCCTGTTAGTGCTACTGTTACACAAAATCAAACTAACACGCTTGCCACCAATTCAACTGAAGACAATGAGAAAGAAACTGAGAAAAGCACAACTTCTAATATGTTAAACTTAGAATCAGCCTCAGCTGTCTTAATAGAACAAACCACTGGTCAAGTTTTATTTGAACACAACCCACATGAAAGTTTACGTCCTGCTTCCGTCACAAAAGTTATGAGTATTTTATTAATTATGGAAGCCTTAGACAATCGGTACCATTTCTTTAACAGATACCATCCCTTGTAGTGAAAATGCCGCTTCTATGGGTGGTTCCCAAATTTGGTTAGACCCACGAGAAACCTTAACTGTTGATGAAATGCTAAAAGCCATTTGTGTCGCCTCTGCTAATGATTGTGTGGTTGCTATGGCAGAGTATCTTGGTGGTAGCGAGGAAGGCTTTGTTCAAATGATGAACGATAAAGCAAAAATATTAGGCATGAATGATACTACCTTCAAAAACTGTCATGGTTTAGACGAAGAACGGTCATGTTACCTCTAGTTATGACATAGCCTTAATGTCAAAAGAACTATTAAACAATCACCCTGATGTAACAAAATATACAACTATCTGGACTGATAGCTTACGTGATGGAAAATCTCGGACTTAGTAATACCAATAAACTAATTCGAACTTATAAAGGAGCAACTGGTTTAAAAACTGGCTCTACTGGGTTAGCCTTATATAACTTATCTGCCAGTGCTACTCGTGATGACTTATCTTTAATTGCTGTTATCATGAAAGCACCTTCGACGGCAGTTCGTTTTGCAGAGGCTCAAAAATTGTTAGACTATGGCTTTAGTACTTTTTCTTTTAAACAATTCGGAAAAAAAGAAGAAGTCGTAAAATCTTTAACTGTTACTAAAGGTGTTCGTTCTTCTGTTGATGCTATTTTACAAGATAACGCAGGTACTTTGATTGAAAAAGGAAAAGATAAAAATATAGAACAGAATTTAATACTAGAAGAAAATATTTCAGCTCCTATTGCTTCTGGTCAAAAATTAGGCGAAGTTTCCTTTTCTTTAGATGGTAAGACTTTGTCTACCGTTAATATTGTAGCAAAAAGTGATGTGGAAAAACTGAATTTATTTACGATGTCTAAGAAGGTGATTTATTCATGGATTGATTTGCTTAGAAGTTAAGTGTTAAAAAACAAGTAAAAAATCGTACATTTTAATTGGTACGATTTTTTACTTGTTTTTATTTAATAATATAAATTTTCTTTAAAAAGAAACATACTTATAAACCGCTTCTGCAAACCCACTATTATCCACCGTATTTACTGTTGTAAATTTGGCTACTTTTTTCACTTCCTCATAAGCATTAGCAACTGCCACCCCAATCCCAGAAGTTTTTAGCATGCCAATATCATTCAAATTGTCACCAATTGCCATAACCTGAGAAGAAGAAAGCTTTAAATAATCAGATAAAATTGCCAGTGCCTCTTCTTTATTGGTTTTACTTGGTGCAATATCTAAATATTCGTATTCTTTGTCAATTACTTTATCTTTATACTGTTTTGATTTATTAATACGAAAAACACTTACATCCATTTGTTGTAACTCCTTTTGTATTGTTTCTAAATGAAAAGGGCTCGAAATAACAGCCTTAAAAACTGTTGGGTTATTTTTTTTCATATACTCTTCTATATTGGGAACCACTTTAAATTCTAAATCATTAGGAAAAATACTATCTTTTAGTTGGAAATTTCTCAAATCCATATACATAAGTTTTGGTGTAATCACTTCATTTTCTGTATAAAAATGAATATGTAATCTTTCTTTTTTAGCTAATTCTAAGCAAAATTCGACTTGTTTACCTGTTAAAGTTTTTCGAAAAATTTCTTTTCCGGCTTTGTAAATCTATAATTTGATTTCCATTTCCAAAAATGCCATAGCCTGCTTGTAGTTCTTTACAAAATTTTTTTACCATGGCATAGGGTTTTCCTGTGCAAATGGCAAAATTAATATGAGAAGCCTTCATGTCGTGAACTGCTTTTAAATTTTTTGGTGTTAGGCTGTTTTTTTCTCCTATTATCGTTCCATCAATATCACTTGCTACTAATCGTATCACAGCTTTCCTCCTTGGCTTTTGTTTCCTTATTTAGCTCATTATATCATTTGATAAAATAACTTGCAAGTTAGAAATAAAATTTAAATGACTTAAATTAGAAATTTTCTAACTTAAGTCATTTTTTTACTCATCCTCCATTGTTTCGTCATATTCAAATTCGTATGTCACTTCTTCTTTTTCTGGTCTCTTAGCCTTTTTTACTTCCTCTTCTATTTTATTTTCAATTGCCTTTTTATCCTCTTCTTCTTTCTTCATACTTTTATTGTGCTTATTTTGCATTTCCTTTAAAATCTTTTGTGTTTCCTCTTTACGGTTTTGCATACAACGGTTCATAATATTGTTCGTTTTTTCAATTAAATCTGGCACATAATCTAATAGCTTGTCTAAAGAAGAAGAATGATTTACTGGCATTAATTTTACATTATTGGATTGAATTACTAAAAAAGCAATTGGATTAATCGTCACGCCTGCGCCACTTCCACCTCCAAATGGTAAACGATATTGGATAGCTTCTTCTTTATCTTTTTTTGTATATTCGTCAATCGTTTCGCCTTTAAATTCACTTCCACCTGCTGCAAACCCAAATGATACTTTAGATATTGGTATAATGACAATGTTGTTAGAAGTTTCAATCGGTTCTCCAATAATGGTATTTACATCAATCATATCTTGAATGCTATTCATAGCTGTAATCATAAGCCCCTCGATTGGATGCTCGCTCATATTTCTTCACTCCTTTTTTTCCTTTTTTTATAAAAATGTAAATGATATTTATAATATGCCTCATTTTGATTTCAAATATACCTGAAAAATCTATCTTTACCAAATTTTGATTTTGATAAATGGGATTTACAATAAATCTTTGCTTTTCCAATCGGTTTGTTTTTTTACGCAAATAAATCCCAAAAAAAGTTGCTATTGCTGGCGTTATAATAGAAGTTAATGTGGCACTTATCGTTCCTATATCAATCCATAAATCTAGTTTTCTTATCGACAAATCTAATTTTTTAATAGCTTGTAAAATTTCTTTATTTAAAGTAGGTGTATTTTCTAAAGCCAAAAAATCTATTTGTTTAATTTTTTCTTTTAATCTCATTTTATCTAGTTTTTCTTTATTAATCGTTATTTTTAAAACAGGAAAAATCCCTAATATAATCCATTTTATTTGTATTTGATATTCTTGATTTAAATGTCTTATCGCTAAAGAATGAAATTTAATATTTGCTATTTCAATTCGTATTTTCGATAAAACAAAAATAATTACTAACAGCAAAACAATTAACAAAATAAAAAGAAAAGCCAATTAAGCTCGCCTCCTTTAGGTAGCCTTTTTATTAGCTTTTCCATTTTTTTCTTATTTATACTAAACTAGCCTGCTTTCTTGGACTTTTCTACTGTAATATCACCAAACAGTTCCTCTTGCGTTGTTTCTACTTTACTTCTTCTTGACAACTCTAATAATCCTGAAAAAGCTGTAACCACTTCTTGTCTATTATGTTGTTTTAAAGAAAATAATTTATTAAAAACAAATCTTTTTTGTTTAACCAAAACTTTAAACATCTCCTTAACCTTGCTAGCTACTGTATAATTATCGGTAATCGCAATTTTTTCGATATTCTTTGCATTTTGATTTAACTTTACACTATTTCTTGCAATTAATTTTTTATAAATATCTGGTATCAACGTCTTTTCATAATTTTTTTCTAACTTTTGCTTTGGCAAAGCAATTTCCTCTTGCCCTTTAAAATATCTTCTTGAAAAGTCAAGATAATTCTTTTTAAAAACTTTGCTAATCTCTTTAAACTTCTTATACTCAATAATTCTACGAATCAACTCTTCTTCTGTTATTTCTTCTTCTTCCTCTTCTTGCTTTGGTAACAAATTCTTAGACTTTAAGTATAGTAACGTAGAAGCCATTACCAAAAATTCACTTGCAATTTCCAAATTTAACCTTTCTTGTTCTTTTAAATACTGCACATATTGATCTGTAATTTCACTTAAATTAATCTCATAAATATCCATTTTATTTTTATCAATCAAGTGGCACAATAAATCTAATGGACCTTCAAAATTATCTATTTTAATTGCATATTTTTTTGTTTCTAATGTTAGTATTGCCATATCTTTTCTTCTCCTTTTTGTCGTGTTTTGGGACAGGCACCATCATACCCCTTTTGTCGTGTTTTGGGACAGGTCTATTTTAATCTTCTTCCTTAAAATTTAATTTGTTTATAGTTTCTTTTCCTATTATTGTATTAGCAAATTCTCTTAATTCGTTCCATAATAAGATTTGTCCTCTATGGTGGACATCCATTCCATATAAAACTTTTATGTTATAATCAGCTGCAATTTCCCAAAAACCTTTACAAGGGTATATTACATTTTTTAGTTTTTCTTTTTGTTGTTGAATGGTATCGTGGTTATATTGTTTATTTTCATAATAGGTAGTATTAAATATGTTGTTTAAGTTGATTTCTAATGGAATATTATATTTTTTAGCTGATTTACAAATCATGTGTGCTACTTTTGCTTCTACTTCTCCAAAACTTTTTCTGCTTTTCATGAAAATATCCTGTTTTGATTTCGATTTTATCTTGATATTTTTCTTTTAATTTTTTTATGCTTTCTAGATATTCTGTCTTTTGGCTGTATTTCATTCGTACATTTTCTCTTGTATCAATTTCGTTTTTTTCTGGACAATGGTCTGTAAAAGCTATTTTTTGAAATCCCATTTTGATATATTCTAATACATATTCTTCGTCTAGTACGTCTAAATCTGCATGTCCACAACGATATGTATGTTGATGGTAGTTGAATTTTTGCATTATAATTCCTCCATTACTTGATTAATATTTTCTATTTTATATCCTTTTTTGATTAAATATTGTTTGATTTCTTGTGGCTCCATTGTGCTTGCTTTTTTGTAAAAAATGTTTTTAGCTGATTGCCTTTCATATTCTTCTAATTCTTCTTTATTTTCATAAATATAGTCTTCTACATCGTTTTTATTTAGCCCTTTTGGCAGTAGCTTATATTGTATTTCTTTTATCGATAAGTTTTTAACTTGCATAAAATTGTGAATGGTTTTTTCTAAAAAATCGTTATCGTTGATGTATCCGCACTTCTTTTAAGTATTCTATGATGTCTTCCAACATGTTTTCTTCTACTGTCCCAGCAAATTTTTTTCGTATTTCTTGCTCGGTTCTTTTTTTGTATAGAATATATTTTAAGACTCTTGTTTTTTCTTTGTCAAATTCTTCTATTGTGTACATTTTGTTTTCCTTTCTTATATTTCTATTTTCACATTTTACTATAAATCTTTGAAAATAGCAAGGTATTTTATGTAAAAAAAGAGCCTAAGATTGGCTACGCATAACTTAGGCTCTTTTTTTACTACTATTCTATTCTTCCTCTTCGTCTTCACCATTTGGTAATTCTTCTCCCAGACTTTGCTCAAAAGCTTTAGCAAAGTCTTGCCTTACTTTTTCTTCTACTTCTTTTAACATGTCTGGATTGTCTTTTAGATATTTTTTAACATTTTCTCGACCTTGTCCAATTCTTTCGCCATTATAGCTAAACCATGAACCAGCTTTTTCGATAATGTCTAAGTTTACTGCCATATCTAAAATGTTACCCGCTTTTGAGATACCTTCTCCATAAACAACATCGAATTCAGCCTCTCTAAAAGGTGGCGCTACTTTGTTTTTTACGACTTTAACGCGAACTCGATTTCCTTTAAATTCTCCATCTTGTTTGATGTTTTCTATTTTTCTAATGTCCATTCTAACAGAGGCATAGAATTTTAAAGCTCTTCCTCCTGTTGTTGTTTCTGGGTTTCCAAACATAACTCCTATTTTTTCTCTTAATTGGTTGATAAAAATTAATACTGTTTTTGTTTTGTTTAAGGCTCCTGCTAGCTTTCTTAAAGCTTGTGACATAAGTCTTGCTTGAAGTCCCATGTGTGAGTCTCCCATGTCTCCATCTATTTCAGCTTTTGGTACTAATGCTGCTACAGAGTCTACGACAATAACGTCTAAGGCTCCACTTCTTACTAAGCTTTCTGTGATTTCTAGTGCTTGTTCTCCTGTGTCTGGCTGTGATACGATTAGGTTATCGATATCGACTCCTAATTTTTTAGCATATACTGGGTCTAAAGCATGTTCTGCATCGATAAATGCTGCTTCTCCTCCCATTTTTTGTGCTTCTGCTACTACATGTAGAGCTAAGGTTGTTTTACCAGAAGATTCTGGTCCATAGACTTCTATAATTCTTCCTCTTGGAACTCCTCCAATTCCTAATGCGATGTCAAGGCTTAAAGCTCCTGTTGGTATCGCTTCTATTTCCATTGCTTTAAATTCTCCGTAATTTCATGACTGACCCTTTTCCAAATTGTTTTTCAATTTGACTCATTGCCATTTCTAGTGCTTTCTTTTTTTCTGTATTTTCTCCCATTTGTTTTCCTCCTTAATTTTCTTAAACTTTTGTTTGGTATTCTTATTATATACCAAAAAAATGTTTTGTCAATACTTTTTTTAATTTTTTTCAAGTTTTTATACGTTTATTTGTACCAACTTTCTATTCCATAAAATTGATAAAACCAGTTTGGTGTAATTTCTCCTACTAAACCGAGAGTTATAGGCTACTGTGTATTTATTGTTATATAAACTAATATATGGTGCATCTGTTTTATAGATTTCAGCTAATCGTGTGTATTTTTCTTTTAAAATCCCTTCATCTGTTGTATTTTTCACTTCATTCATGATACTTACTACTTCTTCATTGGTGTAGTTTGCGATATTTCCTTCTCCAAAATAGGTAGTGAGATTTGGACTTGGTGAAAGCGTCATACTGCATAAGGCAATGTCATAATTTTTGCTATTAATACTGTTGTTGTATTGGTCATTGCTAGCTTGTACGATATTGACTGGAATTCCTCCGAGCTTGTAATTGTTGTTGAATATTTTCAGCAACGGCTATTTTACTACCATCACTTGCTTTTACTAGAAGATTTAAAGCTAATTTTTGCGTCTTATAATTTTCTGTTTTTTGCCAAGTTCCGTGAACGATAAACCCATCCGATTATCTGCTAATATTTGTTTTGCTTGCTCTACATTATAACCACTGCTTGCCTCTTGACCTGGTGATAAAAAGCTTCCATAGTCTAATGGAAAACTACTTGAAAAGCATTTATTGTCAAATACACTAGAAACAATATTTTCTTTGTCTATTGCATACGAAATTGCTTTTCTTACTTCTGATTTTGCCAAGAAATTATTTCCCATATTGAAGCTTAAAAAGGTATGTTCTCTTCCTTTTAGTTCCTTTGAACTATAACCAATCGTTCCTATGTATTCTTGTACATTGTCATTGTCTGTTGCAATTAAATCAATATTTCCTATTTTGAAACTGTTATATAATTCTCCAATGGAGGAATATAGATTAACTGTGATTTTTTCAATGGTTAAGGATTTTTCTTTGTTCCACCATCCTTCATTTTTTTGTAAAATTAGATAAGATGGCTGAACTTCTGCAATTTTGTATTTTCCTGTTCCAGTTGGCGCACTATTTTTGGCTGTATTTACAAAATCTTCATTTTCGTAAAAATCCTTTGATAAGATAGGAAAGGTTAGTTGATATTCGTAAAATGGAATGTCTCTATCTAAATTAATTTTTACGGTATAATCGTCTACGATTTCTACCTCTGTTACATATTGCACATTGTACGAATAAATAGAAGATATTTCTTTTAGACGGTCAATGGTAAATCGAACATCTTCTGCTGTAAATCTTTGTCCTTCTGCCCATTTGACATTTTCTCTTAGTTTAATTAGGTATGAATTATCACTTTGTTTTGCCCATTGGCTTGCTAAGGCTGGTTCTGCTTTATAATCTGCGGTTAATGTTACTAATGAATCGTAAATCAATTTTGAAATATCTTGTACATTTTTATTATTGCTAAGAATTGGATTTATCGTATCTAATCCAGCAATTCCTAGTGTTAATTCCGTGGTTTTTTCTTTTTGACTACTTACATATTCTAATTCTTGCTGTTTTTCTTCTTCGTCTTTTCTAATTTTAAATATGGAAAATAGTAAAATTCCAATGATAAAAATAATAAAAATATATTTGATCCAATTTGATTTCATATTCCACCTCTATTCTTTTGTTATCATATCTTAAATTGATTGATTTTTCAAGTGCTTTCTTACAATTTTTGCAAATTTCTTCTTAAAATCGCTGCACTTTTATGTAAAATATAGTAAAGGAACTTCTAACAAAAAAATCCAAGCTCGATAAAAGCCTGGATTTTTTACATTTTCTTATAATTCTTTTCCATTTTTCTAAACTCTTGACTCTACAATTAATTTGATACCAGTTCTATCTTCTCCTTCTACTTCTACCTCTGCAAATGCTGGTATACAAACTAAGTCCACTCCTGCTGGTGCAACAAACCCTCTTGCGATTGCCACTGCTTTTACTGCCTGATTTAGTGCTCCTGCTCCAATTGCTTGCATTTCTGCTTTGTTTGATTCTTTTACTAATCCAGCAATTGCTCCTGCTACTGAATTAGGATTTGATTTGGATGAAATTTTTAAAACTTCCATTTTTCTTTTGCCTCCTATAATTTTTATTTTTTGTTGCAACTTTTACGTTTGCTATTTTATATTATCGTAAAAGGTTTGTAAAGGCTTTTTTGGAAAATTTTTCAAGATTTCATCGCAATTTTTTCGCCTTTTCGACAGGTTTCGTCAAGGTATTTATAGGTTTATTCTTTTTATACTTTTTACCTTATTATTTGCATCGTCAATTTCAAAAATAACACCATTAAATATACATTCTCCGGCTGGCAATTTTGTATCTTTCTGGCAAGGTAGTTTCAAATCTTTTTAAGGATGCCAAAATATCCATTCCAATAACAGAATTTTTGGGTCCTGTCATTCCTATGTCTGTAATGTAAGCAGTTCCTTTTGGCAATATCTTTTCATCTGCTGTTTGTACATGGGTGTGTGTTCCAAATACAGCAGACACCTTTCCATCTAAGAAATAACCCATTGCAATTTTTTCGGCAGTAGCTTCTGCATGGAAGTCAACAAAAATCATGTCTACCTTATTTCTGATTTCTTCTATGATTTCTTTTACAGTAATAAATGGATTTTCACTCAGTACATTGATGTCTACTCTACCAATTAGATTGATTACTGCTATTTTTTTGTTTTGCCATTCATAAATGCCAAACCCTTTTCCTACTACTCCTTTTGGGTAGTTGGCTGGTCTTATTAGTTTGGGATGGTCTATGAATTGGAAAATATCCTTTTTTCCCCATGTGTGGTTTCCCATTGTAATAACATCAATATTTAATGCTAAAATGTCATTGAAGTTTTTGGTTGTAATTCCCATTCCTTCTGCTGCATTTTCTCCATTTACAATGGTAAAGTCTATTTGTTCTTTTTTCTTGATTTGATTGATTTGTTTTTTTAGTTCTTGGATACCACTGTTTCCTATTAAGTCTCCTACTGCTAAGATTTTCATAGTATTCCTTCTTTCCTTTTTAGTTTTGTTTATCATACTATAAATAGAAAAATAAAGCAAGAGCCAAAATTGGGTCTTGCCTTACTATTTTCATTTTAACAAACCTTTAGTTCTTGCTTCATTTCTTGCAATTGACTTTCGTTTATTTGTGTTACAGCCATAATTGTTTGGTCATTCATTTTTAATTTTAGCATATTGGTAATTACTTTTTGTAAGCTATCTTTTTGTCCTATCTTTTGACCTATCTCTTGTCCCATTTTTTTGGCTTCTTCTTCCATGATTCTTCTCTTTTCGTATTTTTCTTCAATTAGTTCAATTAATAGTCTTTCAAAATTTGTCATATTCCTTCCTCCTTCTAAAATTTCTTGATATTCTAATATGTCTTGATTATCTAATTTTTTTCTTACTTCATTTGAATAATTTAAGATAACTTGCAAATATTCATTTTCCTCTTTCGTTAGTTCTTTTTTTGTTAAAATTTCTAGTATTTCCTTCATTTCTTCTTTTGTTTTTAATTTTTCAAATAACATGGCTTTTGCTACTGCTGTGTTGTCTGTTAGCATTTCTTCTTTTGTGTAATCATTGATATCAATTAAATTGTATCTAGGATAATGTAGTGGCTCAAAACCATAATACTCTTCTTGCCTATCTGTTATTGACATAGGTGCATCCCACTTTTTTCTTCCTGTATAGAATACAATTGGGCATATTAATGGATATAATCCTGTTTCTGTTTTCTTTTTTTCTTTTACATTTCGAATTAATTGTATGCAATATTCTGTCATTCTTTCTGGCATTTTGTAATCAATTGTGCTTTGGTGCTCTATTATTATATATACATCTCTTCCTTGTACTTTATAGATAATGTCTAACTCCTTTGTTTTAAATCCAGATGTAATTAGTTTTGGACTACATTTTTCTAGCTTGTCCTCTTCTAATTTTACCGTTTTATATTCGGTGTATCTTTTTATTAAGTGAATAAATTCTTTTTTGTTATCTAATATTTTTTTGAATACTTTGTCATGATATTGATGCGTCTTTTGGTTTCCATATTTTTCTTCTTGGTCGCTTAATATGATGTTTCTTGGAAATTTTGCTTGATATCTCCAATAATCCACCATGGTAAATTCCATCATAGGTTTGTCTCCTTTCATTATAATTCATTTTGCTTTTATAGTCAATTTTTATTTTAAGGTAAATTGACGGTTTTTCTTTTGCTTTTATGGTTTAACTTTCTTTTTCTTCTGTTTTCTTGCTTTTTAGTATTTTTCACTTCCTTTCGCTTTTTGATAAATTTTTGGAGTGTTGATAAAAAATTGATTAAAATTTTTTGATAAAATTGATTGATGTTTTGCAACTTAAAAATATTGCTTTTTCTATTAAAGCATAATTTTCCATTTTTTTCAAGTGTTTTTGCTATTTTTGCCAAAACTTTTCTATGAATTTTCTTACAAAATAAAAAAGCTGTGATTTTTTATCACAACTTTTCTATGAATTTTCTTATTTAGCATAATCAATGACTCTTGTTTCACGAATGATATTAACTTTAATTTGACCTGGATAATCCATTTCGTTTTCAATTTTTTTAGAAACTTCTCTTGCTAAAATTGTCATTTTATCGTCTGAAATTCTATCTGGTTTTACAATAATTCTAACTTCTCTACCAGCTTGAATAGCAAATGATTTTTCAACTCCGTCAAAAGAATCTGCAATTTCTTCTAGGTTTTGTAATCTTTTAATGTATGCTTCTACGGTTTCTCTTCTAGCTCCTGGTCTTGATGCAGATACGGCATCAGCTGCTTGAATTAAAACGGCTTCTAATGTTTCTGGCTCTACATCTTGATGGTGTGCTTCTACGGCATTTAGTACCAGTGGATTTTCTTTGAATTTTTTAAGAACTTCCACTCCTATTTCAACATGTGTTCCTTCCATATCATGGTCTAAAGCCTTTCCTATGTCATGCAAAAGTCCTGCTCTTCTTGCTAGTTTTGCATCTAAGCCAAGCTCTTCTGCCATAATTCTTGCTAAGTTAGAAACTTCGATTGAATGGTTTAATACGTTTTGTCCATAACTTGTCCTATATTTTAGTTTTCCAATTAATTTTACGATGTCTGGATGAAGACCAATTACTCCTGTTTCTAAAACAGCTCTTTCTCCTTCTTCTTTTATCGTATTGTCTACTTCTTCTTTTGCCTTTTCTACCATTTCTTCTATTTTGGCAGGATGGATTCTTCCGTCATCAATTAGTTTTTCTAGTGCAATTTTAGCAACTTCTCTTCTTAATGGATCAAAACCTGATAAAACGACTGCTTCTGGTGTATCATCAATGATTAAGTCGATTCCTGTTAAGGTTTCTAATGCTTTTATGTTTCTTCCTTCTCTACCGATAATTCTTCCTTTCATGTCGTCATTTGGAAGTGCTACAATAGATACGGTAGTTTCTTGAGAATGGTCTGCTGCACATTTTTGTACGGCATAACTTAAAATTTCCTTTGCATTTTTGATAGAAGTTTCTTTTTCTTTTTGCTCTTTTTCTCGGATTAATGCTGCTTTTTCTGCTGTTAATTCTTTGTCCATTTCGCTTAGCAACTTCTCTTTTGCTTCTTCTTTGCTTAGTGCTGCAATTTTTTGAAGTTGTACCATTTCTTCAGCATGTAGTTGTTCGATTTCTTCTTTTTGTTTTTCAATTTCTTGTAATTCTCTTTCTACGTCTTGTTCTTTTCTTTCAAAGTTTGCTTCACGCTTTTCTAAATTTTCTTCTTTTTGCATTAATCTTGCTTCTTGTTTTTGTACTTCGCCTCTTCTTTCTTTAATCTCTTGGTCTAGCTCTTTTCTACTGTTCATGATTTCTTCTTTGGCTTTGAAGATTTCTTCTTTTTTTAAATTTTCTGCTTCTATTTTAGCTAAATCAACTAGTCTTTTTGCTTCGTTTTCTGCTCCTTGTATTTTAGACTCTGCAACTTTTTTGCGGTATGCCATTCCAAATAGGCTACCTATTGCTAATGAGATTAAGACTGCGGCGATAATGATTACTATGTTCATAATCATACACCTCTTTCTTATTTAATTTTCAATGTTCGAATAAAATATATATTATTTTTTCTTCAATATATTTTTTCCTTCCTATTCTATTGTATCTTTATTATTGTAAACTGTCAAGTGATTTTGAAGAAAAAAGCGAATTCCTACTGTATAAAAAACTAGACTAGCAAAATACTAATCTAGTTTTTTATTTTATAATTTAATAAATTCCACTTCATGTCCACAACTATCTAAAAACTTCTTTAAATCCGCAAATGTAATTAATACACAAGCCTCATTCGTATTTGGGTGAAAAGCTAACTTATCCTTGTTTTTTAAGTCCTTATCTAGTAAAACTTCCACCGTTTTTTCTGGATTATTTATTAAGCCCATTGGACTAACATGACCTGCTTCTAGTCCTAAGTGTTTTTGTAATCTTTCGGCAGACCCAAAGCTTAATCTCGTACTATAAGCTTGTTCTTGAATTTTATCCATCTTAGCTTGTTTGTCACCACAAAGGATTACTAAAAAATGTCTTTTTCCTTTTTGGTCTCTTAAAAATAGGTTTTTACAAATTTCTGCTCCTTTAAATATGGCTGGGTCTAGATTTGTCATATCCTCTATCGTATACACTGGTGCATGTTTTACTAATTCATACCCAATTCCTAATTCGTCTAATTTTTTTAATACTTCTTCCATTTTCCTTCTTCGTCCTTCCTTATTCTTTTACTACTCTAACATCGATTTTTAATTCTTCACCATTGATATTAGTTTCTATATAGGTCTCTCTACTTTCATTGTAAAGAACATTAACAGCTAACGTATCATGCTTAATCAGTTCTTCGTTCTTTTTGATTACCTCTTCTATCATACTATTTCCAGCTACATAAAGGTTGATATTATCTAATACTTCAAAGCCTTTATCTTTTCTCATATTTTGAACTTTTGATAAGACTTCTCTTACATAGCCTTCTTCCTTTAATTCTGGTGAAATATGAGTATCTAATACCACACCAATTTCACCCTCGCCACTAAAAGCAAATCCTTCTTTTCCTTGCATAGTAACTAGCAAGTTGTCAGCATTTAGCGCTATTTGTGTGTCTTCTATCTCAATGTATTCTATCCCACCATTTTTTACGGTGTTTGCTAAGTCCATTTGATTTTTTTCGCTAATTGCTTGCTTGATTTTTGGAATTAGCTTACCATATTCTTTTCCTAGTACTGGTAAGTTTGGCTTAATTTCAAAATTTACATAGTCTGACATTTCTGCCCCTAAGTCAATTTCTTTAACATTTAATTCTTCTTTAACAATATCAGCATAATACTCTGGTAATGTATCAATGGAAATTAACATTTTAGATAGTGGTTGCCTATTTTTGATATTCGCCACATTTCTTGCACCACGCCCTAATTTTACAATTTTATAAGCCAAATCCATTTCTGCTTCTAGTTTTTTATCTATTTCATTTTCTTTTACTTCTGGCCATAAGCACAAATGAACACTTTCTGGCGCCTGGCTATCTAATCCTACTACTAAATTTTGATAAATTTCGTCTGCCATAAATGGTACAAATGGGGCGGAAATTTTAACCAACGTTGTTAACACGCGATATAAAGTACAATATGCACCAATTTTTTCATCGTTTAATTCTTGCGCCCAAAATCTTTCTCTGTTTCTACGTACATACCAGTTTGAAAGTTCGTCTGTAAAGTTTTCAATTAAGATAGCTGCTCCTGTAATATCATATTGCTCTAATTTATCATCAACATCTTTTACAACCGTGTTCAATTTTGAGATTATCCATTTGTCCATAATATTGCTTAACTTAAAGTCTACATATTGTAATGGATTAAATTGGTCAATTTCCGCATATAGCACATAGAAAGAATATACATTCCATAAGGTACTTAGGAATCCTCTTCCGGGTTTCTTGTACATTGTTTAGTCCTAATCTTGTTGGAAGCCATGGTGCGCTACACGTATAAAAATGCCATCTGGTTGCATCTGCACCTACGGTGTCTAGCAATTCCATTGGGTCTACACCATTTCCTTTGGATTTAGACATTTTTTGACCTTTTTCGTCTAATACGTGTCCTAATACGATACAGTTTTCAAATGGTGTTCTTCCAAATAAAGCTGCCCCAATTGCTGTTAAGGTATAAAACCATCCTCTGGTTTGGTCTACTGCTTCACTAATAAAGCCTGCTGGGAAGTTATTGTCAAACATTTCTTTATTTTCAAATGGGTAATGCCATTGGGCAAACGGCATAGAACCAGAGTCAAACCAACAGTCAATTACTTCTTTGGCTCTGTGCATTTTCTTGCCACATTTTGGACATTTTAAGTCTACCTTATCAATATATGGCTTGTGAAGTTCTATATCTTCTGGTACTTCGATTCCTTTTTCTTTTAGTTCTTGGATAGAACCAATACATTCTTGGTGGTGGCAGTTTTCGTCTTCACAAGTCCATACTGGTAATGGTGTTCCCCAATATCTATCTCTTGAAATTCCCCAATCGATTACGTTTTCTAAGAATTTTCCAAATCTTCCTGTTCTTATGGTGTCTGGATACCAATTTACTTTATTGTTATTAGCAATTAATTCCTCTCTTAGTTTGCTCATAGCAACAAACCAGCTTTCTTTTGGATAGTAAAGAAGCGGGGTATCACATCTCCAGCAATGTGGATAAGAGTGCATGTGTTTTTCTTTGCTAAATAGCTTATTTTCTTCTTTTAACCATTTGCAAATATCTTCATTGCAATCTCTTACAAATCTACCTGCCCATGGTTCTACTTCTTTTACAAATTTTCCAGCTTTGTCTACTAAATTGATAAAGGTAATATCATTTTGTTTGGCAACTAAACTGTCGTCCTCTCCATAAGCAGGAGCAATATGAACAATTCCTGTACCATCTTCTAAGTTGACATAGTCACCATGGATTACTTCAAAGGCTTTTCCATCCACTTCTCCCCATGGCATTAATCTTTCATATTTGGTACCAAGTAATTCTTCTCCTTTGAAGGTTTTTACCACTTCATAAGGGGTTTCTTTTAAAACGGTTTCAAGCAAATCTTTTGCTAAAATATAGTTTTCGTATTGTGGTTCTTCCTCTGTTCCTATGTTTGCTTTAACCTCTACATATTCGTAAGATTTGTTGACACAAAGTGCTAGGTTGGATGGCAATGTCCATGGTGTTGTTGTCCATGCTAGAATATATTTGTCTTCATTTACCACTTTAAATTTAGCAATACAAGTTAAATCTTTTACATCTTTATAACCTTGTGCTACTTCATGTGAAGATAAAGCGGTTCCACATCTTGGACAATATGGCATCACTTTATGTCCTTCGTATAGCAATCCTTTTTCCCACATTTGTTTTAAAGCCCACCATACAGATTCAATATATTCGTTGTGATAAGTAACATATGGATTTTCCATGTCAACCCAAAAACCTACTTTGTTGGTCATTTCTTCCCACATAGAAACATATTGAAACACACTTTCCTTACATTCTTTAACAAACTTTTCTACTCCATATTCCTCAATTTGCTCTTTTCCTGAAATCCCTAATTTTTTCTCAATTTCAAGTTCAACTGGAAGCCCATGGGTATCCCAACCAGCCTTACGAATCACCTTGTATCCCTTCATAACCTTATATCTAGGAATAATATCCTTCATAACTCTTGTTTCAATATGTCCAACATGTGGCTTTCCATTAGCAGTAGGGGGTCCATCGTAAAAAGTAAAATATCTTTTACCCTCATTCATAGCAAAATTCTTTTTAATAATATCTTTTTCTTGCCATCCTTTGGCAACTTCCTTTTCCATTCCTACAAATCCATTTTTTAACTCTGGCTTTTTATACATTTTATCTTCCTCCTCTTCATGATTTTGGGGACGGAGGAAAAAATCATGACTAAAATCTTTGTTATTCTTTATTTATCCACTCTATCTGTGCCATGATTTTTTCCTCCGTCCCCAAAATCATTCCAAAATCATGGCTCTTTCTTTATTTGTTTTTGCTTTCGATTTCTTGTAGTTCAAATCTGTATTTTTGTTCTACGTTTGGATATTTTTCGTGGTCTACTTCTTCTAAAAACATGTCTAATGGACGAACACATAATAATGAAGTATCTCCATACAAGTGTCTGTATACTACCATTTTTTCTTTTGTTTCACTATGATAAGCTATATCTTCTACTAAATAGTAGTCTCCTTTAAAGTGTTTGTAAATTCCTTTAATTTTTAGTTCTCTCATTTTTCTTTTCCTCCTTCTAATTTGTTATCCATGTTAAGGTTGTGTACGATGCTGATTTTCTTCGTTTGTTCTTTCCTGTTAAAAATCTCTACTACAGTTCGATTGCACAAGTTGCCTGCAATCGGCATGCTCTCAACAGAAACTAAAAAAGCTATTTCAATCCTAATATTTAACATACTTTAGGACGAAATAGCTTAATTTTCCGCGGTACCACCTATTTTAGTAAATTTTTATTGAAACGGTGTTTTTTCTCCATCTAAAAAACATCGCTTTTATTTACTCTCTTCATTTTCCTTTAACGCAGGATTTTTACGGTCAAACTTACTTTTATGTTTTATCATTTCAGTTTGACAACCAACTAAGGTGATAATAAATAATTTTTACTTACCAAATTTTCAGCTACCTTTGGCTCTCTTTTTAAGATATTTTATTATTTATCTTGTCCTTGTTATTGTTTTTCTTGTTTTCTATTGTTTATTATTATATCATATTTTTTTGTTTTTGCAAGGGTTTTTTAAAAAATATTGCTCTACAAATATAAAGCGAAACGGAAACCAACACTGACGCCAGGGTAGCGAGGATAGCTGTAGCTACGACTGGAAGCTGGACTATTATCAACGATGTAACTGCCTCCACGACGAACACGACTGCTAGCGTCGTAAGCTTCCATTGTCCATTCAGTTACATTTCCTGCCATATCATAGATGTTCTTTTCCCCATATTCTGGTTTTGAACCTGTTGTTGTTGGAGAACTTGCTCCAAAATGTCCTCTACCTGTACTATTTCTTACATAAGAATTTTCTGCACAATTACCATTAAGTTGACATCATTTTCGTAACCATATTTTCAAAAAAAGATAAGACCTTCTTACATTTAAAGTCTTATCTTTTTATCTACTTTACACAGCTGTATATTCTCCCATATCAAAATCTTGTTTCCATTCTTCTAAATTGACAATTCTTGCATTATAAAAATCTAGTCTCTTATTATGATTGCACAATAGCTCTTTGAATTTGTCATGTTCGTTGTCATTCACTCTTTGCAAGGTAAAAATTTTTTCAAATTTTGCATCCATGTACTCTTTCATTTCTACAAATTGTTCACTAATGCTTTGTTGCATGGTATCTAATACTACCAAAATATCTTTTCTGTCTTCGATACGTCCTTTTTCTAATGCAGTTACTCTATCATTTGTATTATCTAATGTTTTGTTAATTTCTTTTAATTCTTTGTCATTTTGTTCCCATTTTTTGTCATTCTCTTGCCAACGTTTTTCATTCTCTGCCCTAAAATCATGTAGCTCTGCTTTAACATCATGAACCTCTGTCCTAACAGCACGTAACTCTTCTAAAATCATTGTCTCTGTTGAAGCCTCCATCGTATTTTTCACCACCCTTCTATAGCAATGTGAATTAAATGAAACAAAAGTCTTTTTATTATCCAGTAAAAATCACCTTTCGCCTTTTGTTGGTCAACATTTAATCATATGTTCCATTACTTGTCAATAGAAAAACCTAAAAAAATCAAAAAATTCTTTAGGTTTTTCTATATTAATCATTACGTTTCTCCCACTAATCCGCTATAATAAGCATTATACAGCTTACTATAATAACCATCTGGTTTATTTACTAGTTCTGCATGACTTCCTTCTTCCAAAATTTCTCCTTGGTTTAGTACAATAATTTTATCCACATTTACGATGGTAGACAATCTATGAGCAATAAAAATGGAAGTTTTTTCTTTCGAAATTTTATCTACTGATTTTTGAATTAGCTCTTCTGTTTTCGTGTCGATATTAGCAGTTGCCTCATCTAAAATAAAGATGGAAGGATTGTGAGCAAATATCCTAGCAAATGCTAGCAATTGCTTTTCACCAGAAGAAAATGAACCGCCTCTTTCTTGAGACATTTCATTCATACCATTTGGCAAACTATTTACAAATTCGTCAGCTGAAGCAAGTTCGATTGTTTTGGCAATATATTCGTCTGAAAATTTTTTATTTAACTGGATATTGTCCTTAACACTTCTTGCAAAAATAAATGGGTCTTGTAAAATAATACCAATTTTTTCTCTTAAAGAGCGAATGTTAATCTCCTTAATATTAATACCATCCAATAATATCTCACCTTTTTGAATTTCATAAAAACGATTAATTAAATTAGTAATGGTTGTTTTTCCTGAGCCCGTCTTTCCAACTAGTGCAATACTTTGTCCTGGTTCAATGGTAAAACTAATATCTTTTAAAATCCAGTTTTCTCCTTCATAGGCAAACCATACATTTTTAAATTCTATCTTTCCTTTAACTTCTTCTAAAATCTTTCCCTCTTCAAAATTTTCCAAATGCTCCTTGTGTTCTAAAATATCATAAATTTTGTTAATCGAAACAATTGCCTCTTGCACCGTTTCAAAATTTTCTACTAAACGATTAATTGGGCTAAAAATTTCTTTTGTATAAGTAACAAACACATAAATTAATCCTACATCAATAGAAGTACCAAATATATGATTCATAGCTGCCCACACGATAATAGCAATTCCTATATTTTCTAAAACTTTTAAAAGTCCTAATAATAATGCCTCTGTAATTCCTGTTGGTATTCTTGATTTCCAAAATGCGGAACAAAGTTCTTCACATTCTTTTTGTTTTTCGTGTTGGCGATTAAAAATTTTAATTAATTTTACGCCATAAATCGATTCTGCCAAAAATATATTTAATTTTGTTTTCACTGTTTTAGAATATTCTTGTACTTTGTTACTAATTTTGGTAAGAATAATGGATGTTAGGATAACAAAAGGAATCACCGTAAAGGCACAAAGTGCTAATTGATAGTTTAAAGATAGCATCATAACCACAAAAGCAACAATCATTAAAACATCTTTCACAAAAGTAGTAATAACATCTTTAAATAATGTAGTAATATCTTCTACATCACTTGTTATTCTAACAAAAAGCGTTCCTGCTGGTGTTTTATCATGAAAAGGAATATTGGCATATTGCGTATAACGATATAATTTATTTCGAATGGAATAAATTACATTTTCTCCCATCATACTAGTTGCCGTTGTTACAATAAAATTGAAAATATTTCCTACCAAAACAATAGCAATATAAATAGCGCCTATCATACCAATGGTAATAATACCTTTTTGATATAGATTAGCTGGTAAGTAATCATCAATTACAATTTTGATTAAATAAGGCTTTACAACTTCACCAATATTAATTAAAATGGCTAAAATAGATATAATAGCTATCGATTTTACTTGTGGTCTTAACATTTTGTATAATCTTTGCAAAGTTTTACTTTTCATTTGTTTGTCCTTTCTTTTGATTTACTAAAGTACTAAGTTTATCTAGCTTAAAAAACTAGGCTCTGCTTTTGTAGACTGTTGTTCAAAAAATTCTTGATAAATTCCTGGTTTTGCAATTAAATCTCCATGAACTCCCTGTTGCACAATATTTCCATTATTTAATACAACAATTTTATCGCTTTGCTTTACATCTGCTATTTTGTTTGAAATGATAATACAGGTTTTGTCCTTGCTTAAGTCTTTAATATTTTCTAACAATTCTTTGGAAGTTCGATTATCTAATGCTGAAAAAGTGTCGTCAAAAATAATCATACTACTATTCTTTAAAAAAGCTCTTGAAATTACCACTCTTTGTTTTTGCCCACCAGATAGGTCTCCTCCTCTTTCTCCTATTTTTGTTTTAATTCCTTTTGGCATTTGGCTAATTTCGTCATAAATAACAGCTTTTTTCGTACTTTCTTTGATTTCGTCTTCTTCATATTCTTCTTTAAATAAACTAATATTATCTTTTAGTGTAGAAGAAAATAGGAAGTTATCTTGGGTAATATAGCAAATATTTTCTCTTAACACCTCTATGTCTATCTCATTTATGTCTTTTCCATCAATTTTGATTTTACCATCTGGAATATTATATAGCTTGGTAAGCAAATTCATTAATGTGGTTTTTCCGGCTTCCTATGGTTCCTATAATTCCTAGCGTTTCTCCTTTTTTTATTTCAATATTAATATCTTCTAATGCTCTATCTAACATACCGAGGATAATTAAAATTCAAATTTTGGATGGTAATATTTCCTTCCAATTTTTCTTTCTTTGTCATTTTTTCTACACTTATTTTTTCTCTTTCTAATTGGAAAACTTGGTCTAATCTTTGGTAGGAAATTTGGGCTCTTTTGTATCTTGCAATTAAGCCTGGTATCCAGTTTACTGGATTTCTAAATAAAGCAATATAGCCATTAAATGCAACTAAATCCCCAACTGTAATACTTCCATCTAATACTAAATGGGAACCATAGATAAAGGAAATAGCATAACAAAGTCCAAAACAGATGTCAACACTAGAAGTTAATAAATTAGAAAAGACATCAACTACATTGTCGCTTTGTCTTACTTTTCTATTTTTAATAATAAACTCTTTTAATTGGCTTCCTTCACATGAATATGCTTTAGTTGTTCGAATACTATCAGTACTTTCTTGGATATATTGTGACATTTCAGTAAATCTGTCTTGTGCCTTTTTGAAGTTAATTTCTACATATTTTTTAATTTTTACTACTAAAAAGGTTGCTATCACAATGGGACATAGACTTGCTATTGTTAGCTTTAAATTAACCCCTCTTGCCATTTGAAAAATTACAATAAAAAAGGTAAAAATCGTCCTTGAGGCATGAGATAAGATTCGATATACTGTACTTCTAATTTCATTTGTATCTTTAACAAAGTAAGACATAATTTCGCCATTTTTTATATTTTGTATTTCTTTAACCTTTAGTTTTAGAAATCTTTCAAATAACTTGTCTTTAATGTCTTTTTCAAAACCTCTACTAATATATGTTTCAAAATATTTCCATACAATTCTTGTAACCAAATAAACAGCACATATTCCAAGTAAGAAATATATGTTGTTGAAAATAATTTGTTTATTTGCTTCGATATCATATAAATTGTCGATAATAACTCCTATTATTTTAGCAGGACATGTTAATAAATAGATGTCAAGTGCTAATAATATTAGTAGTAATATGGTTTTTCCTTTGTATTTTTTTAAAGTATCTATTATTACTTTTTTCATACATAACACCTTTTCGTTTGTTTATCTATCTTCTATTTTTTGATAAATGGTATCCTATCTTAAAGAGGGCTTTTAAAGGGGCCCCCTAATCCCTGTTTACTAATCTTTTCGTTTCTTTGGCTATCATTAACTCTTCATTGGTTGGAATAATATACACCTTAACTTTGGAATTTTCTTTTGATATTACTTTTTCTTCGCCTCTTATGTTATTGGCATCTACATCAATTTCTACTCCCATGAATTGTAATTGCTCACAAATTCCTTTTCTAATATTGATTTGGTTTTCGCCAATCCCACCTGTAAAAATGATATAATCTACCCCGTTCATAGCTACAGCATATTTTGCAATATAACTTGCAATGGCATATTGAAAGCTATCTAATGCAACTTTTGCTCTTTCGTTTCCTTCATTTCCTGCATTTTCGATTTCTCTAAAATCTGGCACTAAACCAGAAATTGCTTGCACACCTGATTGTTTATTTAAAATATTCTCCATTTCTTCTGCTGATAATTTTTCTTTTTTCATTAAATATAGAAGAATCGATGGGTCTAAATCTCCACTTCTAGTTACCATAGGAATTCCACCGTAATGGCGTTAATCCCATACTAGTATCTACCGATTTTCCACCTTCAATGGCACAAATACTAGCACCTTGCCCCAAATGACAGGTTACAATTTTCAAATCTTTAATTGGTTTGTTTTCAATTTCAGCTAATCTTTGTGAAACAAACATATGTGAGGTTCCATGGAATCCATATTTTCTTACACCATATTTTTCATAATATTCATATGGAATTGGATAGATGTATCTTTGTTTTGGAATAGATTGATGAAAAGCAGTGTCAAAAACTCCTACCATTGGTTTATTTGGCATAACATTTTGGCACGCCTCAATTCCCAAGATACATGCTGGATTATGTAATGGCGCTAAATCGGTACATTCTTTTAAAACCGCTATCACGTTTTCGTCAATTACCACTGATTCAGCAATTTTTTCTCCCCCATGAACAAGACGATGTCCAATTGCTTGTATTTCGTCTAAACTATCAATTACTTTGTATTCTGGATTGGTTAATTGTTTCAGTGCAAATTCAATCGCTTCTGTATGATTATAAGCTGGATTTTCAATTTGCTTTTTTTGTCCTTTTGCTTTATGAGTAAGAAAAGCTTCTTTTTCTCCTATTCTTTCATATTTTCCAGAGGCTAACACCTCTTCTGTTTCCATGTTAATTAGTTGGTATTTTAATGACGAACTTCCACAATTTAATACTAATATTTTCATTTTTTCTCTTTCCTTTCTTTTTCCCCACTGGTTCCGGGTTTAAATGGGGACATGGCCCACTGGTTCCGGGTTTGTTTGGGACATTTATACTAACTTTAAAGTTTCTCTTGCAATCATTAATTCTTCATTGGTTGGAACAATGTAGATTTTTACTTTTGAATCAGCTGTTGAAATTTCTGCCTCTTCTCCTCTTATTTTATTCTTTTCTTCGTCTATTTTAACTCCTAAAAATTCTAATTGCTGTGCTATTGCTTTTCTTGAAATTGGACCTTTTTCGCCAACACCAGCGGTAAAGGTTAGTACATCAATTCCTCCCATAGCTACAGCGCATCTTGCTACATAGCATGCTACTAAATAATGATAAACATCTAACGATAGCATTGCTTGTTTTTCTCCTGATAAGGCTTCTGTTTCAATATCTCTAAAGTCTACTGATACGCCTGATATTCCATAAACTCCTGCTTCTTTATTTAAGACAAAATTCATGTCGTCTGCTGATAAGTTTTCCTTTTGCATAATAAAGGTAAGGATGGATGGGTCTAAGTCTCCACTTCTCGTTCCCATAGGAATTCCTCCGTAGTGGCGTTAATCCCATACTAGTTTCTACAGATTTTCCGTTTTTGATGGCACAAACGCTACAACCTTGCCCTAAGTGGCAATTTACGATTTTTAAGTCGTTTATATCTTTTCCCATAATTTGGGCTACTCGATTGGAAACATATTGATGCGAAGTTCCATGAAAGCCATATTTTCGAATTGCATATTTTTCATAGTACTTGTAAGGTATTGGATAGATATATTTTTCTTTGCTGATTGTTTGATGGAAGGCTGTATCAAATACTGCTACCATTTTCATATTAGGTACTATTTTTTGACACGCCTCTATTCCCAATATACAAGCTGGATTGTGTAATGGAGCTAAGTCTGTACATTTTTTAATTTCATCGATTACTTCTTTTGTAATGATTACTGAGTCGCTAAATTTTTCTCCTCCATGCACCACTCTATGTCCAATTCCTCCTAATTCGTCTAAGCTTTTTAGTACACCATAATTTTCGTTCGTTAGTCTATTTAATACAAAGGCAATTGCTTTTTCATGATTTTTAGCTGGATGCTCAAATTTGTGGGCTTCTCCTTTTACTTTGTGGGTTAGAAAGGAATTGGGTTGCCCGATTCTTTCGAAATATCCTTTGGCTAACATTTCTTCTGTTTCCATATCAATTACTTGATATTTTAATGACGAGCTTCCTGAGTTTAGAACTAAAATTTTCATAAGCGTTCCTCCTCTTTATTTTTTCAATGCAAGATGCTGATTTTCATTAATTTTCCTGGGCTTGCACAGCAGTAATTGCTATAACCCCGAGCCACATCTTTCGAACTACACCCTCTAGACAAATCATTAACAGGTTTCGCAATCCCTTGGCAAAGAGGTCCGGTACGCTTCTGCCTTAGCTAATCGCTGCACCAACTTATAGCCAATATTTCCGTGTATCTAAATTAGGAAAAACCAACACATTTGCTTCTCCCCTTAATGGGCTATTGGGTGCCTTGAAAGCTGCCACCTCTGGTACAATGGCACTATCTAGCTGTAATTCGCCATCTACCAAAAGTTCCTTTTCTTTTTCTCTTACGAATTTAGTTGCCTCAATTACTTTTTCTGTTAGGGGTGATTTAGCACTACCATAAGTTGAATACGAAAGCATAGCAACTTTAGGCTCTTTTTCTACTAATTGCTTGAAACTTTTACTAGAAGAAATCGCAATTTCTGCTAGACTTTCTGAATCTGGATTTTCATTTAAACCACTATCTGCAAAAATAAAAGTTCCATTTTCTCCATACTTACAATCTGGTACTACCATAACAAAAAAAGCAGAAACTAATTTTGTACCAGGTGCTGTTTTTAAGATTTGTAAAGCTGGTCTTAGGGTTTCAGAGGTTGAATGGGCTGCGCCTGAAACCAAGCCATCTGCTTTTGTGTTTTCGTCTTTTACCATAAGCATTCCATAGTAAACAGGATCTTGTACTAATTCTCTGGCTTGTTCCATTGTCATTCCTTTATTTTTTCTTAATTCATATAATAAATTAATATATTTTTCAAAATTTTCTGCTTTGTTTGGCTCTACTATTTGTGCGCCTTCTATTTTAATGTTGTTTTCTTTGGCTTTTTTTTCTATTTTTTCTTGATTTCCTACTAATATGATATTAGCATATCCTTCTTTTAGAACTTGGCTAGTTGCCTCTAAAATTCTTATGTCTTCTGCTTCTGGAAGAACGATTGTCTTAATTTGCTTTTTCGCTCTTTTTTTGATTTCTTCAATAAATGACATTTTTCTTTCTCCTTCTTCTTTTTTGCAATTCTATTATATATAGAAATTAAAAAAAGCACAAGTATTTTTTATAAAATTGCTTTAATATCTTCGTCTTGTCGCAAGCGCCAAGATAAAAAATGATAAGCGGATTTGTCTCCGCATAACAGCGATTTTAGCTAATTCCTTATTATCTCGCAATCTGTCACTGGCATATTTTATAATACTTCCTTTGTTTTGTATTGCTGCTTTTACCACTTCTTCGTCGTCTCTTAGATTTTCTGCTACATAATATAATGCTTGTCCATAATTCTTACAGCTTTCTAAGACTAGTTCTTTATCTTCTCTTAATTTCGAAGAAGCATAGCAAATCGTCCAAGGTGCTCCTTTTATCCCTATTTCTACTATTTTCTTGTTGTCTTTTAATCTTTCACTTACAAATTCTAGTGCTTCGCTATCTTGCTCTAACGCTGTTTTTACTACTTCTTCGTCATCTTTTAACGTTTCACTTGCTAGGTCTAAAAATTTTCCGTTTTCCTTTACTGCTTGTAATATGTATTGTTTATCGTCATTATGTTGTATTACTTCTTGTGCGTCCATTTCCCCCTCCTTCTATTGCTATTCTAATTTTAATCTCCCCTTTTGGCGATACATGCTTTTATCTTAATTCCTTCTTGTGAAAACATTTTTTCATGTTCTGTTTCAATGTTTTTTTCGAAAATAGGTTCTTGGTGTAAGTCATAGGTTTTTTTAATAACTTGAAATCCGCTTTCTTGTAAATATTCTAGGCTTGCTTCAAATAGTTCGTCATCATCGGTTTTGAAATAGATTTCTCCTTCTGGTTTTAAGAATTCTTTGTATTTTTCGAGTTGCCTTGTATGGGTAAGTCTTTTTTTTCTATGTTTTCCTCGTGGCCATGGGTTACAAAAGTTAATGTAAATTCTTTCGATTTCGTCTTGCTTTTCCAAGATTAAAAATATTCTTTCAATGTCAAATCTTGTAATTAATACATTTTTTGGCTCGATATTGGCTTGTTGGTAAGATGTTTCGATGTTTCTTTTAGCTAGTCCTAGCATGGCATCGACTAAGTCGATGGCAAGATAGTTTGTGTTTTGGTTTTCTAGTGCTAGCTGAGCTATGAATTGCCCTTTGCCACACCCTAGTTCTAAGTGCAAGGGTTGGTTTGAATTTTTATATTGCTTTTGCCATTTTCCTTTTATTTTTTCTGGTTCGTCTATGTAAAATGGACTTGCTTCTAGTTCTGGTCTTGCCCACTTTTTGTATCTGATTCTCATTTTTTTAGTTCCTTTCCTTCCTTTTGCTCTAACTTTAAATTTATGATTGCTTTTTTCGATTTTATTATACTTAATTTTTGATATTTTTTCAAGGATTTTGCCTGTAAAAAGAAAAAAGCAAACTTTTAATCAAGTTGCTTTTTTTCTATTAACTCCCAGCTAAAACCACTCGAAATGAGCAATTGCCTTCACTACCAACTGTGCGTCCAAATACAAAAGTCCCACTTTTAGAACCATAGTCAATTACTCCTCCTCTTTGAAAAAATATTCCGTGTTTGATATGGATATCCGTTTGTATCCTCAAACCAACCTACATTGTTTTCACTAGAAGACGTTTCTAAAATGGCATCTCCATAACCATAGTTTTCATTTTTGTACTTTATATAGTTATTCTTTGTAGTATCACTTGAAGAATCATATGGATATACTGTTACATATTTATCACTCCATTTTTTATATCCTTCTATATCTGCTGTTTTTTTAGCAAATGAACTCCCATTAGAAAGGTTTGAATGTCCATTTGATATATATGCTGCTACTCTTTCCCATGCTCCTCCTGATAAATCATAAATACCATAAATATTTCCTGTTGTGCTTGCCAAACCTCCTTTTTCTGTGTCATAAGAATTTATTATTCCGATTTCCTACATCTGCTGATATTTCATTTGCTGCATTCCCTGTTATAAAATTACTACTATTGTTAATTGTTATTTCATGTCCATTTCTTCCATACTGACTATGTGCTAAGTATGCTACCGCTCCCCATTCACTGTTTTTCATTAAGTGGCTTTCTTTATTTTTATCATAGTTTATAGATTTTGTATAACAATCTCCTATCATTATATTTCTCCAACTTTGTACTCCTGGTACTATTTTTATATTATTTCCAGAGCCTGCTGAACTTGCTGTTGCATCATTTTTAGCTGTCTCAAATTTCCCAACCCAAATTCCAGAAAGTTCTCTATCCCATTCTCCATTTTTAAAGTTGTTACTTGTTCCATCTCTAAATGCTGGATGTACAATGTAATTTTTTCCATTAGCTTCTACTGTTTTTACTGTATTTCCTATACTTTGTTGTACGGTTCCATTTACTGATGTGATTCCTCTTCCATCACAATACCCTGTTACAATATCACTTGTTTCGCTTTCATAATAGATAATTCTATAAGCATATCGTGGTATCCATACAAAATAACTTTCTATATTGTTTATGGTATTTTTAGCATTAGCCCAATGGCTTTCTAAATTATCTTCGGTTCCTGTTTTTGCTTTGTAGTCATACCAAGTTGGGTCGTCCTCATTTACGGTTATTGGGGTTCCACCTTCCCATTTTACAGGTGTCATTCCACTAAGATTTGGCTTATTAGGGGTTGGTATTACCTCATCATCCGTATCTATCCACACTACATCAATTCTCCCATATGACACAGAGAATTCCACTGGTATGTCTTTTACTTCTATTATTTTTGTTGTTGTTTTTGTAATTCCGTCCGTTGTTGCTGTTACTTCTATTTTATAAGTTCCATTTGAAGTAAGTTCAAACTCTCCTGTTTTGCTATTTGAAATTTCTCCTACTTTTGTTTCATTGTTACTATTGGTTATGTTTGTTACTACTATTTTATCAACTTTTCCTACATCATTTGTTACTTCTACTGTTATTTTCATAATGTTTCCTTCTAATTTTTGTGTGACTTTTATTTCTGGCTCTGGTGCTTTTGTATTTAGTTCTCCTACTTCTCCCGTTTTTCTATCTACTGTAGTTTGATAGCCATCCATTTCTACTAAAAAGTGTGTATCCGTTTCTCCTACAATGTTTCCGCCTTGCTTTACAGTTTCTACTTTGAAAGTATTTTCATTGAATTTTCCGTCTTGTTCAAAACTTGCCATTACTGCTATTTTTATTTTTTCCATGGCTGCTTCTTTATTATTATTTTCTTTCGCCGTAATTGCTTTTTTTAAGATTCCATTTTCTCCTGTTAGCATTGCTATTGTTATTCCTGCTAAGATTAGTAATATAATTATCGTTATGACCAGCGCAATTAAAGTTATTCCTTTATTCTTTTTTATTTGTTTTAGAAAGATTTTATTTTTCATACAATCCAATCCCTTCCTTGGCCTCTTCTTTAGTTTTTCCTTTGTTTTTCTTCACATTTGTATTTTATCAATAAACAAGAATTAAGTCAACTTGTTGTACGAACTCATTTCATTTTTAAAAAAATAATTAATTTGCTTTATCCTTTAAAACACGCTATAATAATAGCCAAAGGAGAAAAATCATGAAACTAACCTACCAAATAAAAGAAACAGATTTGAAAAAAAACATCAATCAAATCTTAAAAACCGAATTAAATATCTCAACCAGATTACTAAACAAACTAATAAAAAATAAGCAAATTACCCTTAACCAAAATGAATGCGACACAAGAATTACCCCTAGCTTAGGCGATACCATAGAAATCAACCTAGCTTATCCAGAAAACAACTCTAATATCATACCAATTAAAATGCCACTCAATATCATTTATGAAGACGAATGGTTTATGGTTGTAAACAAACCTGCTGGCATGCCCATTCACCCTTCCAGATTACACTATACCGATTCACTTTCCAATGGTATTAAATACTATTTTAACCAAATTCGGATTAGCCAAAAAAATCCGTCCCGTCAATCGTTTAGATTTTAACACCTCACGGCCTAGTTATTTTTGCCAAATGCGAATACATTCAAGAAGATTTTATTAGGCAAATGGCAAATCAAACCTTTCAAAAAGAATATTTATGCCTAATTTCTCGGACACTTAAGCCCTAAAACGGGTACTATTTCTAAACCAATTGCTAGAAAACCAGATAGTATCATTGAAAGATGTATTGATAACACGAGACGGTCAAATGGCTATTACAAATTACCAGGTTCTTAGGAAATGGAATAGCTTTAACCTTGTAAAGTGTAGTTTAGTAACTGGTCGCACCCATCAAATTCGCATACATATGGCATCTCTTGGTACTCCGCTACTTCGGTGACACTTTATATGGTAAAGCCTCTCCTTTAATAGCCAGGCAAGCCTTGCATAGTTCTAAAATCCAATGTCTTCACCCTATTTCTAAAAAGTTCTTGACTTTTGAATCTCCTTTGCCAAACGACATGCAAATGATTTTGGGGACGGAGGAAAAAAGCATGCCCTGAACAATTATTCAAGGCATGCTTTTTTCCTCCGTCCCCAAAATCATTTTCGTTCAATCGCATTTATTATTTCACTTTTGCTTCTAACACCAACAAAGGTATTTTCCACTTCACCATTTTTAAATATTACCATGGTTGGTATGCTCATAACACCATATTCCATCGCTAAGTCTTGATTTTCGTCAATATTGACTTTTCCAACCTTTATGATATCTTCTTTTTCCTCAGCAATTTCGTCTATAACTGGTGACATCATTTGGCATGGTCCACACCAATCTGCATAAAAGTCAATTAGTACTGTTTTTTCTTCTTTTAGTACCTCTTCTTCAAAATTTTCTTTGTTTATTTTTAAAACACTCATTTTTCTTCCTCCATTTAAAATATTTTTTATGAGGGATTTTAAGGAACGTCCCTTCAATCCCTCTTTTGTCTTATGTATTTAATAGCCTCCATTCCTGCTTTTGTCCCTTCATACACTGCCTTTGAAATTTGAAGTAAACCGTCCGTGTACAATCTCCACAAGCATAGATTCCTTTTATATTGGTTTCCATGTTTTCATTTACCACTATTTTTTCAGTTCCTAGCTCGCTTTTTCCGTGTAATAATTCCTAATTTTTTAGCAAATTCTATGCTTCCGTGCTATACCGTTCTGCTATAAAAATACCATCTAGTTTTAAGGTTTGTCCATCTTTAAATGTTACTTTTTCTATCTTTTTATCTCCTTCTATTTTTTCTAATTCTTTGGTATTAATTTCTATGCTTGCGATTTGCTTATTATTTCCATTTTCTATTCTTATTTTTGGTTCTTTTTTACCATTTGTTAAAATGGTTATTTTTCCTGCTAAATTTATTAGTTCATTTACTTCTGCTATGGCATAATTTCCGCTTCCTAAAACAGCAATCTCCTTATTTTTGTAGAAAAAGCCATCACATACCGCACAGTAACTAACTCCTCGTCCTTCAAAAGTTTCTATATTTTTGATATTGGGTTTGTTTTTCTTATTGCCTGTTGCTAGTATAACACCTCTTGCTTCATAGCTATCTTCTAACGTTTTAATCAAAAAACCATTTTTTATGATGCCGTATACTAATAACCTCTTGCTTTTTTACTTCTACTCCTATCTTTTTAGCTTGCCTAATTCCCGCTTCATGTAATTGTTTTCCAGCAATTCCGTTTTCAAAACCATAGTAGTTTTCTATTTGGTTCGTTTTTTCTAATGCCCCTTCTTCATGATATAAAATTAATGTTTGTAAATTGGCTCTTCCGTGTATATAAACTTGCTGATATTCCTGCTGGTCCTGCACCTACAATTATAATATCATACATCTAATGTTCCTCCTAAAGGGCTGTCCCTGTAAACTTTGCTTTGTTTCGTACAAGCTAAGAAATCTACCTATCCCAAAAGCAGGGATTTTAAGGAACGTCCCCTTAATCCCTGTTTTTATTTTTTCACATTATAGCATGTTTTATTCCTTTTTACAATGAATAATATGGATATTGATTATTATTATTGGGCCTAGAACCATAGATTCCAGTAGTTGAGATGGTTATAAATTTAATGGAATAAATATCACAATATACTAAACTGTCATTTTCAAAAGAGCGTAGTAAAATATAGCTTGCACCTACGTCTTGCAAAATTCCTATTCTGTCTACTAAATTGTTGGTTCCGATTAAAAATTCTACTCTCATTAGTTTTCCTATTTGCTGGCGTAAAAATGCTGGTGTGTAAATTGGATTGGTTAAAATCTCTGGTGAATTTTGATTGATGTCTACTTGTCTTGTTTCTCTTTGGTTTTTTCTTTCTTCTTGATTTTCCATAAATTTTCTTCATCCTTTCTTAATTTTAAAATTATGTGTCAGCATATTTGCTGGTTGGTCTGTAAAAACAATGTTCTCCTAATCTGGTATGGAAAGTTCCTGAACCATTACTTGGAAAAGTTTGGCTACAAGTTGGTCTAAATGGATTTAAGTACCATAAACATTCTCCTATTTCGTTTAATCGATTTCCTGCTAGAGCCCAATCAGCAATATAGTAGTGAACTTCGGTTGGTGTCATGTTATAAATATTTTGTGGATTATACTGGTTTCTTATGGTTTCCCTAGCACAATCATATTGACCTTGTTGAAATATGATGTTCCTTATGTTTCCACCTTGTGAAACTCTTGCATATTCTCCATTTGGTACATTTACTCGGTTCATGGTAACAGAGGCAACTGCTTTCATGCCGTTGTCGCCTTCTCCTCCTGCTTCGCATTGTACTATTCTTGCTAATAATTCTCTATCTGAATATGCCATCAAATCTCCCCCCTTGTTTCATTATATTGCTGATTTTTATAATTAGTTCCTTTTTTCCAAAATATGTGTTATAATCAATTACAGGTGATACATTTGAAACCATTATTTACTAACACAACCCAATACACAAAAGATGTGTATAATGAATTCTTAAGCTTTCACAGTCGCAAATATCATTTTACCTACGTAGTTTACACTGTAGCCGTTACTGCTTTTATTTTATTGGGACTAATCTTACAAGTAAAATATCATAATCTATCCATTGCTATCTTGTTATGCTTTCGGACTAACAGGTTTTATTCTTTGGCGCTATTTTCGTCCTATTTCTACTGTAAAAAAAGAATATGAAAGCGAAAAAATCCAAAAGGAAAAGAAATTTACTTTTAAATTTTACCAAAAATATTTTACCATTGAAGATACGAAACAATACTCTAATTTTAAATATTACCGCTTATATAGAGCCTTTGAAACACCTTCTTTTTTCTATCTTTACATTGATAAAACCCATGCTTTTTTAATTAGTAAGGCTTGTTTCAAAAAGAATAATCCAGAAGATTTTTCCACCTTCCTTAAGAAAAAGTGTTGGTGGAATTATAAGTACATAAACCCGAGAACTTAAGTAAAACGAACTTACTTAAGTTTTATTTTTAACTTTTTACATAGGGTAAAAAAATTCTCTTACAAAAATTACCAATAAAAAAATAAAGACAAATA
>CAOKJE010000003.1 GCA_948468505.1 uncultured Clostridium sp.
CAAGTAAAGCTAAAAAAGAAGGATATGAGCAAATTGCAGCATTATTTCAAGAAACAGCAGACAATGAAAAAGAGCATGCAAAAATTTGGTTTAAGCTATTACAAGGAGGTAACATTCATACAACATCAGAAAACTTAAAAGCAGCAGCAGAAGGAGAAAACTATGAATGGACAGATATGTATGACAGAATGGCAAAAGAAGCAAAAGAAGAAGGATTTGACCATATTGCATTTTTATTTGAAGAAGTTGCCAAAATAGAAAAAGAACATGAAGAAAGATACAAAAAACTATTAGAAAACGTAGAAGATGGACTAGTATTTAGCCGTGATGGTGATAAAATCTGGAAATGTAGAAACTGTGGACACATTGTAATTGGAAAACAAGCACCAGAAATTTGTCCAGTATGTGCCCATCCAAGAGCATACTTTGAAATCAAAGCAGAAAATTATTAAAAAACCCAAAAAAAGACTTTATTCTAACAGAAGAATAAGTCTTTTTTTCACAAATCACTTGAAAATCTAGCAAAAAAAACATATAATAGAAAACAGACCAATACCAAAAAAAGGAGAAAAAAATGCCAAAATTTTTTGTAGAAGCTAATCAAATACAAAAAAACAAAATAACCATCCAAGGAAAAGACGTAAACCACATAAAAAACGTACTAAGAAAAAAACAAGAAGACACTATAATCATATGTAACCAAGAAACCAACTTAGACTACCTAGCCAAAATAACCAACCTAGAAGAAAAACAAATTACATGTGAAATCATAGAAAATTTATCAACCAATGCAGAAGCAAAAGTAGAAGTAACCATATTACAGGGCTTACCAAAAGCAGACAAAATGGAATTAATCATTCAAAAATCAGTAGAATTAGGTGCTTGTGCTATCACTCCAATCGAAATGAAACGATGTGTTGTAAAACTTCAAGAAAAAGACAAAAAAAAGAAACTAGAAAGATGGCAAAAAATAGCCCAAGTAGCAGCAAAACAATGTGGAAGAAACAAAATTCCGAAAATAAATGAAATAGAAAACATACAAAATATTTGTCAATTATGCCAAAAATATGATATAGTATTAGTAGCCTATGAAAAGGAAGAAGAAAACAAACTAAGATATGAACTAGAAAAACTAAAAGAAAACAAAATAGAAAACTTAAAAATTGCTATCTTAATAGGACCAGAAGGTGGCATCGAAGAAACAGAAATAGACCAGCTTAAAAGTAATGGCGCAAAAATCGTAACCTTAGGCAAGCGAATATTAAGAACAGAAACAGTAGCATTCAACATGTTAAGTATTATTATGTATGAACTAGACCTTTAAAAATAATAGATAAAAGAAAGGAAACCTAAAATGGTAACAGATTTAGTAAAAAAAGAAGATAAAAAAAGTAAAATTCCCAAAGAAATTTCACAAGAAATCCTAAAGAAAATGTTTGGAAACTTACTAAGAGCAGTAGGCATCATGTGTTACTTTATCATCTTAAACTTAGCTTATGCTAACATGAAACAAGAAAGACTAATCGGAGACATTGAAGTATTTGCAGGTGCATTTCTAATAGCCCGGAATAGTCCTATTAGAAAAAGCCTATAAAAAAGACAAAGGAAGCATTGCCATAACAGGAATTGAGTTTTTATTCTTATCCTTACATAGCTTATCCATAATGCATGTTATCACCCTGTTTAAATATGACTTCCAATTTTACTTACTAACATCTTCTTACATAATATCTATTTACTATGTATTAAAAGCAATAATTCTTTACACAAAAGGAAGAAAAGAATATCTAGAAAGTTTAAGTGATATTTCTGAAATAGTAAAAAAAGATAAACCAATCAAAAAAGCTGCCAAAAAAAGAAACAAAAAAGAAACAGAAGAAATAAAAGAAAAAGAGGGAACCAAAAATGATTAAAAGTATGACAGGATATGGAAAAGCAGTCTTAAGTAAAGAAGAAAGAGAATATCAAGTAGAAATAAAAAGTGTCAATCATAGATACTTAGACATTTCCGTAAAAATGCCAAGAGTTTTAAGCTACTTAGAAGAAGTAGTAAAAAAACAAATTGCACAAAAAATAAAAAGAGGAAAAGTGGATGTATTCATTTCCTTTCAAAACAATTCAAGCGAAGGAAAAGAAATAAAAATCAACACAGAAATTGCCAAAATCTACATTGAACAGTTAAGAAAACTAGCCAAACAAGAAGAACTTTTAAACAATATAGAAGTAATAGAAATAGCAAAACTTCCAGACGTATTAAGCATCCAAAATAGTCAAGAAGATGAAGAAATAAGTATGGAATTGCAAAAGGTAGTAACAGAGGCAACAGACAAATTAGTCGAGATGAGAACCATAGAAGGTAGTAAAATGGCAGAAGACCTAAAACAAAGAATGATAGAAATCAATCAAAAAGTTACAGAAATATCTTCACTTTCTACTGGACTTATTGAAGAATATGTAGTAAAATTAGAAGGTAGAATAAAGGACCTATTAAAAACAGGAGAAATTGACCAAGCAAGATTAGCACAAGAAGTTGTAATATATGCTGACAAATGCTCAGTAGAAGAAGAGGTAACAAGGCTAAAAAGCCATATATCACAATTTGAAAAGCTGCTAAGCGTTAAAAAAAATGAGGCAATTGGAAAAAAATTAGATTTTATCGTTCAAGAAATGAACCGTGAAACCAATACCATTGGCTCAAAAGCAAACAACTTAGAAATAACAAATGATGTCATTGATGTAAAAACACAAATAGAAAATGTGAGAGAGCAAATTCAAAATATAGAGTAAATTGGAAAAAGAAATGGAGGAAAGTGATGCAATTAGTAAATATAGGTTTTGGAAATATTGTATCAGCCGAAAGAATTGTATCTATTGTAAGCCCAGAATCAGCACCAATCAAAAGATTGGTACAAGAGGCAAAAGACAATAAAACAGCAATTGATGCAACCTATGGAAGAAGAACAAGAGCTGTATTAATTATGGACTCAGGACATATTATATTATCAGCCATTCAGCCAGAAACCATAGGGGGAAGAGTAGATAAATCAATTTCACAAGAATTTGAAAAATAAAAAAGAAAGGAATGATTTAAAAATGATAGTAAAACCAACCGTAGGAGAATTATTAACCAAGGCACAAAACAGATATGAATTAGTCATTGCAACAGCAAGAAGAGCAAGACAAATAGCAGGAGGAGACGAAACCAAAACAAAAGTAAAAGAGGAATCGCCAGTAACCTTAGCTGCCAATGAAATAGCAGAAGGGAAGGTAACCATTGTATGTTAGTCATATTATCAGGAGTAGCAGGAGCACGGAAAAGATACCATAAAAAAAGAACTAATCGAAAGGATGGAAAATGTAATATCACTTCCATCTTTTACTTCTCGTCCTATGCGTGAAGGAGACATAGAAGGACAAACCTACAACTTTGTTACCAAAGAAGAATTTGAAAAAATGATAGAAAACCAAGAATTTTACGAATATGATATCCACCACAATCAATATTATGGAACATCAAGAAAACTATTAAACGAAAAAATCAAAGGTGGGAAAATAATTGTAAAAGACATTGATGTCAATGGAACAGAGCATTTAAAAGAATTACTAAAAGAAGACACCAAAATAGTAACCATATTTTTAAGAGTTCCCAAAGAAGAACTAAAAAGAAGACTAGAAGCTAGAATAGACAAGCCTAGTCCACAAGAAGTAATGCTTAGACTAAACAGATTTGATTATGAAGAATCTAAGATTGGTTCTTATGATTATGTACTAAAAAACGATGACTTAGAAAAAACCGTACAAATTATCAAAACAATTATCGAAGCCAATCAAGAAAAATAGAAGGAAGAAGGAACGCAAACATCATGGAAGAAAAGAAAGAAAGATTTTTAGATGGGCTAATAAAAGAATTATGCGAAGAAATGAACATTGAGCTAGAAATGTTATCGTATGACTGGATATTACAACTAACCAAAGACGGAAAAGTAAGACATATTACCAGAAATCACTTTGACAACAATCCACAAGCAAGTGGAGAAATAGCCAATGACAAATATGCTACCTATGAGGTTTTAAAATCACAAAATGTACCAGTAATCGAACATACCATGATATTCAATCCAGGAACCAGAAGTCGTTACGTACAAGAGGAAGAAGGCGTTTGGGGAATTGCTCATAAAGAATTTGAAAAACAAAACCACAAAGTTGTAGTTAAACCAAATGATGGCTGGGAAGGGAAAGAAGTATCACTTTGTCATACCAAAAAAGAATTAGAAGTTACCATCGAAAAACTATTTCAAAAACATGGAACCATTAGCATTTGCCCTTATTATGATATTGAAACCGAATATAGAACCTTTTATATCAATGGCAAAGTAGAACTAATTTATGGAAAAACCAAACCATTTGTAATAGGAGATGGAAAATCAAGCTTAGAAGAACTAGTGCAAGATTTAAACTTGCCAGACAAAAAAGTTGTAAGAGATAACTTAAGCTTATTAGATTTAGAATATGTACCAAGTAAAGGAGAAAAAATCGAGATTTCTTGGAAACATAATTTAAGTGGTGGCTCTATTCCAAACGTCTTAGAAAAAGGAGAATTATACGAAAAAATAGAAAAACTAGCCATCCAAGCAGGAAAAACTTTAAACATGAACTTTGCAACCATTGACATTATCCACACAACAAAAAATGAATTATTGGTTCTAGAAATAAACTCTGGTGTGTGTGCTCCTATTTTTGTACAAATGGTTGACAATGGCTATGAAACAGTTAAAGCTATTTATAAAAAAGCTTTACAATCTTTATTTGAATAAAATGGTGTTTTTTTGCTGATTAAAGGTTGACTTAAAAAAGAAAAAAATATAAAATGAATGCAAGCTTAACAGGAGAAAGTGGTGTTTTAAATAAGGCACAAAAAGCTGCATTTAAAACAGGTGTAGCAAAATATAAAGAACAAATGCGGAAACAAAAATAGCACAAGCATTACAAAAACTAACAGCTTTAAAAAACCAAATTTCTGGAAGAAAAACTGAATTACAAGCAAAGCAAGACCAAGAAGCAGATAAAGGTTGTGCGTTTGAAATCAATAATGCCAAAACAACTCCTACGATAGAAATAGAAGAAAAAGATAAAAACAAATTTAAAATAATAAATGGAGAATTAGTTTATATAGGAAATAATCAAGAGGAAAAGCAGTGGGCATTAGAAATGGATATTAAAGTTCCATAAAATAATAAAAACTTATGAAAATTTAGTTCATAAGTTTTTTTCTATTAAAAAATTTTTCTTGTGAAAATCAAAAAAATTTGATATACTAATAATCACAAGAAAAGGAGAAAGAAATGATAGCAGAAGTAATCATAAATAGAACCGCAAAAAAACTAAACAAAACATTTGACTATCATGTCCCAAGTGAATTAGAGGGGCTTATTTTAGTTGGCAGTAAAGTCTTAGTACCCTTTGGAAAAGGAGAAAAACTAGAAGAAGCCTTTGTGGTTAAGCTAAAAGAAAAAACAAGCTATCCAAACCAAATCAAAACAATAGCCAAACTAGAAGAACAGCTAAAAGACGAGCAAATTGAGCTTGCCAAATGGATGGCAAGCAGATACTTTTGCAACGTATCAGACTGCATCAAATTAATGTTAACACCAGGAACCAGAACCAAAAACAAAGAAAACAGAATCCAAGAAAAAACCATAAATACTGTATATTTAGGAAAAGAAATAGAAGAAATCGAATTTGATGTAGAAACCGGAAAAATAAAAACAGAAAAACAAAAAAAAGTAATCAATTTTGTAAAAGATAATGAAGGGGTAACCATACCAGAAATAGAAATGTTTACAGACGCATCTAGAGCAATCGTAAATACCTTAATAAAAAACCGGATATTTGGAAATAATAGAACAAAAAATGGAAAGAAACCCATTAAATCAAAAAGACGAAGAAGAAATCAAAAAACAAGAAAAGACAAAAAAACTAAAACTAACAGCTGAGCAAGAAAAAGCCTACCAAGCAATTGAAAATAAAATGGAAAAAAGCGAATACCAAGCCTTTTTGCTATATGGCGTAACAGGCTCTGGAAAAACGGAAGTATATTTACAATTAATCGAACAAGCATTAAAGCAAGAAAAAACAGCGATTTTATTAGTGCCAGAAATATCCCTAACCCCCCAAATGTTAAACCGTTTTATTGCAAGATTTGGAAAACAAGAAATAGCGGTTTTACATAGCAAACTATCAATCGGAGAAAGGCATGACGAATGGGAAAGAATTAAAGCCGAAAAAGCAAAAATCGTAATAGGAGCAAGGTCTGCCATCTTTGCACCAATGGAAAACATAGGCGTAATTATCATTGATGAGGAACATGACAGCTCTTACAAAGCAGAATCCAATCCAAAATACGATGCAAAAGAGGTGGCCAAAAAAATAGCCAAACAAATGAAATGTCCCTTAGTATTAGGAAGTGCTACACCAGATATCAGAACCTATTATCAAGCAAAAAATGAAGAAAATCGAGAAATAGAAATTCTTGCCTTAACCCAAAGAGCCAATCAATCTTCACTGCCGAAAGTCCAAGTCGTAGACTTAAAACAAGAGTTAGTAAATGGCAACCGTTCCATGCTAAGCATGGATTTATATACAGCAATTGAGGAAAACTTAAAACAAAAAAGACAAACCATATTATTTTTAAACCGAAGAGGATATTCCACCTTTATTATGTGTCGAAATTGTGGGTATACGGTAAAATGTAGAAACTGCAATATCAGCCTAACCTACCATAGTTATGAAAAAAAATTAAAATGTCATTATTGTGGTTACGAAGAAAAAGTTATAACCATATGTCCAGAATGTCAAAGTGATAAAATCAGATACTTTGGAACAGGAACTCAAAAACTAGAACAAGAAATTCAAAAACAATTTCCAAAAGCAAGCACCATCCGCATGGACATAGATACCGTAACCAAGAAAAACTCGCATGAGCAAATTCTAAACAAATTTAAAAATGAAAATTTAGACATCTTAATTGGAACCCAAATGGTAGTAAAAGGGCATCATTTTCCCAAAGTGACTTTAGTAGGAGTAATGGCAGCAGACAGCTCACTTAACATAGACGACTATAGAGCAAATGAGCGAACCTTTCAAATCCTAACACAAGTGGCACGGGCGAGCAGGACGAGAAAATTTAGAAGGAAACGTAATCATACAAACCTATACACCAGAAAACTTTGCCATTCAATGTGCCAAAGAACAAAACTATGAAAAATTTTACGAAACCGAAATAGCCTTGCGCAAACAGTTGAAATACCCGCCATTTTGCGATATAATAGTAGTGAACTTCAATAGCCAAGACGAAAAAGAAATACAAAAAGTAAGTAGTTGGATGTATGAAACCTTAAAAAAAGACTTAAACCAAGAACAATTTAAGGTATTTCAAGCTATGCCAGCACCAATTGACAAAATACAAAACAGACATCGCTATCGTATCATTATAAAAGGAAACATGACACAAGAAGCAAACCAAGTATTCAACGAAACCTTAAGAAAAATTTATAGCAAAAACCTAAAAACAACACGAATAACAATCGATGTAAATCCAAACAGCATGATGTGATGTCCCAATATTTAGGAAGAAAGAAAAGAGGAAAGAAAAAATGGCAATTCGAAATTTAAGACTAGAAGGAGACGAAATTTTAAAAAAGAAATCAAGAGAAGTAGAAGTAATTGACGAAAAAATTCAAACACTAATTGACGATATGATAGAAACCATGCACAAATATAATGGCGTAGGGCTAGCTGCTGTGCAAGTAGGAGTTTTAAAAAGAGTCATTACCATTGATTTATATGACGATAATGGACCAATCGTTTTAATCAATCCTGTTATTATAAAAACCAAAGGAGAACAGGAAGTTGACGAAGGGTGCCTAAGTTTTCCTAACCAATTTGCTAAAGTAATAAGACCAGCAGAAGTAATAGCAGAATATACAGACAGAGACGGAAAAAGAATGAGAGTAAAAGCCAAAGAATTATTAGCACAAGCAATTAGCCATGAAGTAGATCACTTAAATGGTGAGGTATTTATGGATAAAATTATACCAGGAACCTTAGAATACGTTGAACCTGAAAAATAATGTTTTTTTAGGACGAGGTTAAAAATCAAAGGGAGAACGAGTATGAACATTGTATTTATGGGAACACCAGACTTTGCCAAAGAAAGTCTAAAAGCAATCTATAAAGCAGGGCACAACATCTTAGCAGTGGTAACAAATGAAGATAAGCCACGAGGAAGAGGAATGAAATTACAGCCATCACAAGTAAAAGAATATGCACTAGAAAAAAATTTTAAAATTTATCAACCCCAAAAAGTTAAAAATAACAAAGAATTTAGGAAACAAATGGAAAGCTTAAAACCAGATGTAATTTGTGTAGTAGCTTATGGAAAATTACTTCCTAAAAAAATCTTAGACATACCTCCATATGGTTGTATTAATGTACATGCTTCTTTATTACCCAAATATAGAGGGGCAGCACCAATCCAATGGGCTGTTTTAAATGGAGATGCGGTAACAGGGGTAACTACCATGTATATGGACGTAGGTATGGATACAGGAGATATTATTTTAAAAGAAGAAGTAGAAATAGGAAAAGATGAAACAACGGGTGAGTTATGGGATAAACTTGCTATAAAAGGAGGAGAACTTTTAGTAAAGACGTTAGAGCAAGTAGAAAACAAAACAGCACCAAGAATCAAACAAGGAGAAGACTTTACCGTAGCACCAATGCTAGAAAAAGATATGGCAAAAATTGATTGGGAAAACAAAACAGCACAAGAAATAAAGAATTTGGTACGAGGCTTAAACCCAATTATGGGGGCTTATACCTATTTAAATGGCAAAAAGATAAAATTCTGGAAAGTAGCAGTTGCAACAGATAGTGAAATAATGGCAGAAGGCATGGGAACTTTTAGGAATGGAACGATCATTGTTTCAGACCCAAGAGACGGTATTTTTATTAAAACCAAAGAAGGAATTTTAAAAGTATTGGAAATTCAAGGGGAAAATGCTAAAAGAATGCCAATTCAGGATTTTTTAAGAGGAAATCCAATAGAAGTGTTTGAAGTTTTTGAGTAGTAGAATAACTTTGAAACTGTTAGAAAGTAGAAAAAGCATATCAAAGAAAAATACGAGGTTAAACAAATGGAAATATTAAAACCACAAAGAGTAGAAAAAGAAAAATTAGAACCAATCGAAACGATAGAAGAAAACTTAGAAGAAGAGACGTTACAAAATAAAAAAGTACAAAACCTGCGAAAAGAAAACATAGAATTATTAGGTGTAAAATTTGAAAAAGTAATATTTGACACAATCAAAATAATAAATGGCAAATTAGAAAAAAATACTTTTACAGATGTATATTTTAAACATTGTAACTTTTCCAATACTTCTTTTGAAGGTTCTTGTTTCATTCGATGTGAATTTGATAATTGTAAGATTACAGGTTGTAATTTTGTAGAAACGAGATTATACAATGTATCTTTTCTAGAGACAAATGCCAATTACCTAAATCTTACAACAGCAAGTTTAGAAAATGTACTTTTTGAAAATACAGGATTAAGAAATAGTTACTTTCAAGAAAATAAACTAAAAAATATTATATTGGAAGAGGCAGACTTAAGCAATGCACAAGTTTTTAAGACCAGTCTAAAAGATATAGATTTATCCAAAAGTCAAATTGAAGGAATGGCAGTATCCTTAGAAGATATTAAAGGGGCAACGATTGATATGCTACAGGCGCCAGAATTGTTATACTTATTAGGTGTTAAAATTAAGTAAAGGATTTATAGGAAATGTCCCCAAATAAACCCGGAACCAGTGGGGACAAAAAAGGAGAAAAAAATGAGCAAAGTAAACTGGACAAGTAGCCAACAAGAAGCCATTTATGAAAAAGGCTCAAACATACTAGTAGCAGCGGCAGCACGGAAGTGGAAAAACAGCTGTATTGGTAGAAAGAATTATTAATAAAATCATAAATGAAAAAGTAGATATCGATAAACTATTAGTTGTAACCTTTACAAACAGTGCAGCAGCAGAAATGAGGGAAAGAGTTTTAAATGCTATTTATAAAAAATTAGAAGAAAATCCAGAAGACGAAAACTTACAAAGGCAAATTACTTTACTAAATAAAGCAAGCATCTGTACCATTGATTCTTTTTGTTTAGAGGTAGTACGAAATAACTTCTATGAATTAGAAAATATATCTCCTAATTTTAGAATTGCTGATACCAGTGAAATCGAGCTATTAAAGCAAGAGGTAATCGAAGACATCTTCGAAGAAAAATACGAAACAGAAGACGAGGATTTTACCAAGCTAATAAATATCTATACCAGTTACCGAGACGACACACCATTAAAAGATTTGGTATTAAAAATTGATTCTTACATACAAAGCAATCCATTTCCACAAAAATGGTTAAGCGAAAAAATAGAAATGTTCAACATAGAAAAAACGTTAGAAGAAGACTTTAGCCAAACACCATGGGGAGAAATTTTACTACAAGAAGTTAAAGAAGAAATAACAGATGATATAACCATGTTAAGAAAAGCAGAAGAAAGCCTAATGAAAGAGCAAGATTTAGAAAAATTCTATCAAACCATAAGAAGTGATTTAGACCAACTAGAAAACCTAAAAAAGAATTTAGATAATTGGGATAAAGCTTATGAAATAGCCACAAATTTTAAATTTGTAACATGGCCAAGAAACAAAGTAGAATGTGAAGAAATAAAAGACAAGACAAAACAGGTAAGAGACGAGGTAAAGAAAAAATTAACAAAAGTATTAGATAAAATCCTGATAGAAAATTCGAAAGAAGCAAATCAAGATATCTATGATATGTATTCTATTTTAAAAAAACTACAAACCCTAATCTTAACCTTTGAAAAAGAATTTAATAGGCGAAAAAGAGAAAAAAATATTGTAGATTTTAGCGATGTAGAACACTTTGCACTAGATATTTTATTAAAGGCAGAAGAGGTAGCTAAAAAATACCAAAACAAATTTGAAGAAATTGCCATTGACGAATACCAAGATAGTAACTTAGTGCAAGAATACATATTAACAGCCATTTCAAGAAATAATAATATTTTTATGGTAGGAGATGTGAAGCAAAGTATTTATAAATTTAGACAAGCTATGCCAGAACTATTTTTAGGCAAGTATGAAAGTTATCAAAAAAAAGAAAATAGGAAACCCCAAGAAGACTTGAAAATTCAACTATTTAAAAATTTTAGAAGTAAACAAAATATCTTACAATTTACAAATATACTATTTGAAAATATTATGAGCAAAAAATTGGGAGATATTGAATATAATGAAGAAGAATTTTTGAATTTAGGAGCCAATTACCCCCAAAGCCATCAAAATGAAAAAATAGAAATTGACATCATTGACCCAGTAGCAGAAGAAAAAGAAGAAATAACAGAAGAAACAATAAACGAAAATGAAGACATAGAAGAAAATATAGAAGAAGTAGAACTTGAAGCAAAATTGGTAGCCAATAAAATAAAAAAAATGTTAAGTAGCAAATTTCAAGTATGGGATAAAAAGCAAGAAAGATACCGTGACCTACAATGTCGTGACATTGTAATTCTACTAAGAGCGACCTCTATTGTTGCACCAATTTATGAGCAAGAATTGCTGAACTTACAACTACCAGTATTTGCTGATAGTTCACAAGAATACTTAGATTCTATTGAAATTCAAACCATTATGAGCTTGCTAAAAATTATAGACAATCCAATTCAAGACATTTCACTAGTTACCGTAATGAGGTCTAACATTGGAAAATTCACAGATGACGAATTAATCGAAATTCGTTTAGCTGACAAGCAAGATAATTTTTATGATTGCTTGCAAAAAGCCAAGCTTTCAAGTAATCAAGAATTACGACAAAAAATAGAAAATTTTTTAGAAAAGATAAGCGAATGGCGAAAAGAGCAAGAATATTTATCCTTAGATGAGCTAATTTGGAAGATATATGAAGACACAGGATATTACCATTATTGCCGGATTAATGCCAAATGGTTTTTTAAGACAGGCCAACCTTAAAATGTTATTTGAAAGAGCCAAACAATATGAAACAGCTAGCTTTAAAGGCCTATACAACTTCATTTGCTTTATTGAGAAACTAAGATTAAGTAGTGGCGACATGGGAGCAGCAAAAATCATTGGTGAGAACGATAATGTTGTTAGAATTATGAGTATTCATAAAAGTAAAGGGCTAGAATTTCCAGTAGTATTTTTGGCAAGCACAGGAAAGCAATTTAATTTAATGGACTTAAATAAAAATATATTATTACATCAAGAGCTAGGAATTGGCGTAAAATATATCGACTATGAAAAACAAGTTGAGTATGATACTTTAAGTAAAGCTGCTATTCGTAGTAAAGCATTAACAGAAAACCTAGCAGAGGAAATGAGAATTTTATATGTTGCCTTAACAAGGGCAAAGGAAAAACTAATTATAACTGGCATCAAAAAAGATTATGAAAAGCAAAAAGAAAAATTATTACAACAAATCCGGAGGATATCAAAAACAGGATAAAAAAATCAATCCTATTTTAGTTAAGAAATATATCAAATACATAGATTGGATTTTACTAGTGTATTTTTATGAAGAAGCTAAAATGCAAGAGATGATAGAAATTAAAACTTATACCAAAAAGCAAGTAATAGATTTTTGCGAAGAAAAAAGAGAAGAGGAAAAAAATAATCTTGACTTGCTAGAAAAACAAAAAGTACAAGAAGATGATGTAATAAAAATAGAAAAAATAATAAAGGCAACTTACCCTTATGAATTATCAACTAAAATACCAACCAAATCCTCTGTTACTAAAATAAAACAACAAAACGAAGAAAAACTAGAAGTTAATTTTGGAATTCCTAAGTTCATGGAAAAAGAGGAAACTACCAAACTTACTGGCGCCCAAAAAGGAACTTTGCTACATTTATGTATGCAAAAATTAGACATCCATAAAGATTATGATTTGAGTAAAGTAAAAGAATTAATCAAAACTTTGCAAACAAAGGAAATCATAACTAAACTAGAAGCAGAAAATATTAATGTATTAGCCATTTTAAAGTTTACTACCACACGGCATTTGGCAAGATATGAAACAGGCAAAATTGATAGAAAGAGAAAAGCCATTTTATATTTTGGTACCAGGAAAACAAGTTTACCAAGAGGAGGTAGAAGAAGATATTTTAGTACAGGGAATTATCGACTTGTATTATAAGAATAAAAATGGCGAATTGATTTTGGTGGATTACAAAACAGACTATGTAGAAAAAGAAGAAGAGTTAATCAATAAGTATCAAAAGCAATTGGTATTATATAAACAAGCTTTAGAAGAGGCCTTAGGGGAAAAGGTTAAGCATGTGTTTATTTATTCTACTTTTTTAGGAAAAGAAGTGGAGATTGTTACCCTATAAAAAACTAAGTGCAAAAAAGTTCCAATAAGAATCATAACAAAACTTACGCTTAAATCGACAAAATACTTGTTTTTGTAGGAAAAATCTGGTATAATAATGGTAAAAATAAAAGAGAAATCTTTTTAGGGGGATAAAAAATGGAACCGTTTAGTACTCTGCAAAAAATTGTAATATGGATATTAATTTTAGTTGGCGTTTTTGTACTTTCTAATTTTCTAATTGAGGTAGGTTTAAACTCTACTTATCAAGATATTAAAAGGCAAGACAATAACCAGCAAATTATGGTCTACCAAGCAGATGCAACCTATGTAAATGGAAGAATTAGGGGATTGGTTAAAGATACGGAAAAGCAAAAAGGTAACTACATTAAAGTAGAACTATATTCCGAAAGAAATGTTTTAGTAGGAAAAAGTTATATTGAACTAAAAGAGTTACAAAATGACCAAGAACAACCTTTCGAATTACTTTTTAGAGCCAAAGATGTGGCTTCGTATAAAATGGAAACAGTAAGCCAAAAAGAAGAGGGAGCAGAGCTAGAAATTGTTCCCAAAGAGCTTACCAGACCAGAGATTGTGCTAGGAACGATAATGACATTGCTCATTTTTTGGGGATAGAAATTATATGAACAAAAAAGACTAGGAAGCCTTCAAAAACTTTTCCTAGTCTTTTTCTTTTGCTAGCTATCAAAATGCTTTACAATTAGATAAATTACATATTAGGTCTAACATACAAAGTTTTTTGATTGGTATAAATAACCATGCCGAGGCTTAGCACCATTTGGTTTTTTCACAAACTTAACCTCACAAAAATCAACAGGAACATTAGAAGAATTTCTAGCTTTACTATGGTAAGCAGCAATTTCAGCACATCGTACCAAAATAGCTTCCTCTAGTGCTTGATTAGGAGCAAGTTGCAAAATGGCATGACTGCCATGAATGTCTTTGGTATGAAACCATAAATCTGTTTTTTTAGCATATTTTAAAGTTAAATAATCATTTTCTTTATTATTTCGCCCAACTAGCAAGGTATAACCATCTAATTTGTATTTTATAGGATTAAAGGAGACATTTTTATTTTTGGTAAGAGAAGATTTTCTAACCTTTGTCTTTTTTTGAGTTTTTAATTTATCTGTTTTTTCTTTAAAAATTACATTTTCGGTAATTTCCTCGAAAATCTGAGCAACTTCGTCTAATGTTAAACAATTTTCTAATTCATAGACAATGCTTTCGATGTAATTTAATTCTTTTAAAGTTTCCTGCTTTTGCAAGCTTACAATGGCTAACGTATTTTTTAGTTTTTGATATTTTTTAAAAAAGCGTTTGGCATTGATGGCTGGTGTATAGCGACTATCTAGAGGAATGGTGATATCTTGATTGGTGTAATAATTGTTTAAGGTAATTTCATTTAAATTTTCGTTTTTTATTTGGTACAAATTAGCAGTAATTAACTCCCCATATAGTTGATATTTGTCCATATCTTCGCAAGCTATTAATTTTTCGTCAATATGAAGAAGCCTAGTTTGATACTTTTTTAAGACATCTAAAATCATTTTTAGAATACTGTTACGATAATTTTTAAATTCTGCTAAACTTTCCTTTTCATAGTAAAAATCGTCAATAAAAAAATTTAAACGAAAAGGCAATGGATTAGCATTGGTGTCTTCCACTAAAAAATAATCTTTTTTCTTCTTTTCTTCTATTGTTTGAAAAGATAAGAGGTTAGTATCTGTTTTGGCAATTATTTTTTGAAAATAGTCATATAGTATTTTTAAAGTTTCTTCATTTAATACCTCGATTCCAAGAAGTTTCATAGAAGCTTCTTGGAATGACTTACTAATACCATTAAACACATCATAAATAGCGAAGTTAGAAGATAGCTTTTGATAAAAGTCTTCAAAAGATGTACATTCCAAAAAATTATATTTATTTGTGGTAGGATAGGTATACTTAGCGCGAGGGACAATACTTCTTAAACTTTCTTCGTTGTTAATATGCCTAAGACTATCAATAATTATATTTTGTTCGTCTAGTAAAATAATATTGCAATGTTTTCCCATCAATTCTACAATTAATCGTTTGGAAATGATATCGTCTACTTCGTCAAAGCCTTCAAAATCAATGATAACTAATCTTTCAAGGTGGTTGGTTATTACATTTTTAATGCGTAACCCGAAGTAGATGTTTTCGAAGAACCATACAAAAGTTAGGTGCGACTTTTGGGTTGTTTTTTTGGTGTGTGGTTAGGTGAATACGGTAATTAGATACGTCTACACATAGATTTAATAGGTAGTTTGAACCATCCAAATAAAAGCCTAATAAAACGGTATTTTTATTAGGTTGGAAGATTTTATCAATTCTTGCACCTGTTAAAGTTTGCAATTCTCCAGCAATTGCTTTTGTTACAATTCCATCAAATGCCATGTTTTTTTCTCCTTTTCTTTGATAGGGCTATTATATCATATTTTTGAGAGAAAGGGAAATTGCTATGAAATTTAAGTGTTTTTTATGTGACTGCTTTGTAAATTTATGGAAAAAGCATTGACAAAGTAAATCAAGTAAAATATAATGTGAAAAATTAAAATTCAATATTTTTAAAATCTATGAAAAATCCAAACTAAAAAGAAAATAAGAAAAATTTTTAAGGAAAGAACTAATGATAATTTTACGCTTAAATAAATATTGACATTAAAATAAAAGTGAATTATAATAAAGGAGAAGTGATATATGAAGAAAATCGATTATCAAAAAGAGATAGCAAAATACATAGAAAGAATGCAACAAGAAAGACTAAGATTAAGTCAATTGCCATTTACATTAGAAGATGTAAGTACTCCTTACAATTTAGGAAATGCTAAGGTAAGCAAGCCACATGATAAGCTCTTTAAAATTATATTAGGAGAAAAAAAGCAAGTAATAGAGCTATTAAATAGAGTACTAAAACCGACAAAAAAATTAAAAGAAGAGGATGTCGAAAGATATAGTACAGAGCGTATTAATTATAGATTTCAAGGAAGCGAAGCAGACATCGTGTATAAAATGAAAAACAAAGAAATATTTTTCTTAATAGAACATCAAAGAACCATTGATTACAACATGCCTAAAAGAATTTTAGACTATGAGTTAGAAATCATAAGAGAGGCAACTAGGGAAAAGAGAATGACCAAAAACAATCATAAATTGCCAACTGTTATCCCTATTGTAATCTATACAGGAGACAAAAAATGGGATGTAGAAAAATACATAAGAGAGTGTCAAGAAACAATAAAAGGGGTAAAACAACTAAACCTAGGAGAGTACATAGTAATCGATGCCAATGACTATAAAAATGAAGAATTAGAAAAAGACGATTTCTTTTTTTCAAAAATGCTATTATTAGAAAAATTAAAAACACAAGAAGATATTGTATCGCTATTGAGTAAAATAGCACAAACAGAACAGGACAAGAATAATCGTGACATTTTAAAAAGAGTGATTGCTTTTATTATGAAAGATAAATTGCCAGAAGAAGAAATCAAAGAATTGATAGGAAAATTAGAAAGAGAGGGAAAAGATATGGTAATGGAAGTACTACAAAAAGAAAGTGAAAGACAAAGAAAATTAGGAGAAAGAAAGGGAAGAAGAGAAGGACGATTAGAGGGGAAAATAGAAGGAAAAATAGAAGGAAAAATAGAAGGAAAGAGAGAGGGGAGATTAGAAGGAAGATTAGAGATTTTCAAAAACATGTTAAAAAGAAATATGAAAATTGACCAGATACAAGAAATAACAGGAATAACAAATGAAGAAATAGAAAAAATACAAAAAATATTAGCTAAAACTTGCTAATATAAGTTGTTGATATTAAAACCCATGCAAATGATAGCAAAATGTTAGGGTTTACTTTTTAAATTCAAAAATCCCTTGCCTAAAAAGCCGAAAAAGTATATAATAAAGAAGAAAATAAAAGAAAAATACACTAAGAAAAATGGCAAACCAAGAAGGGAAGAAAAGCAAATGAAAAAAATCATAATCAGTATCCTAGCAATACTAGTAATAACCATTAGTATAGCAACAAAAGTAGAAGCATCATCAAGTGATTTATACCTAAATCATATAGACTTTCAAGCTCAAATAAACAGTGATGGAAGTATGAATATAACAGAAAAATGGAATATCAAAATAAATGATACTAATACCTTATACAAAACCTTTAAAATAGATAAGGAAAAATATTCTGAAATAAGTAATGTCAAGGTAACTGACATTACCAATGGCAGTAGCAAACCTTTAAACAAGCAAAATCAATGGAGCTATCACTTGCCAAAAGGAAACTATTTTGGAGGAATGAACAAAGATAATCAATTTGAAATTGCTTGGGGAGTAGGATTAGAAGACCAATCTGCAACCAAAGTGTATGAAATATCTTACCAAGTAAAAGATGCTATATCAAAATATAGTGACTATGGAGAATTATATTGGCAATTTATAGGAAAAGACTTTGAAATAGATGCCAAAAACATAACAGGAACTATAATGTTACCAAGCAATAGCAAAAACAAAGAAGACATCAAAGTTTGGGGACACACAGAAGACTTAAATGGAGAAATTTATGTAACGGATACCAATAAAATAGAATTTAACATCAATCAATTTCGCGCTGGAAGATATGTAGAAATAAGAACGCTATTTCCAGAAAATATACTAGGTACGATAAAAAAAGGAGAAAATAAACCACGATTAAACCAAGTAATAGAAGAAGAAACAACATGGGCCAATCAAGCAAATGCAAGAAGAAAAATGAAGGAAACTACCAAAACAATTCTAACAATTGTTATTAATATAGGTGCTAGCATTTTAATAATTTTTAGCATAAGGTCAATTATCAAAAATAGCAAAAAAATAAAAACGCTAAAAAAGATAGAGCCAAGTCAAAAATCAACCTATTTTAGAGAAATACCAAGAAAAGATAGTACACCAACACAAAGCTTATCACTTCTTACGAAACAAATAGGAGGATTTAACAATAGTATTTATCTAGGAAGAATATTTACTGCTACCTTATTAGACTTAAGTTTAAAGAGAATTCTAGAATTTACGCCAAATGAAAAACAAGTAACCATTGAAATTTTAGAACAAGCACCACAAGGCTTAGCAGGAGATGAGCAAGTAGTTTTTGAATTTATAAAAAAAGCAACTGAAAAAACAAGTGGAAAAATAACAACCAAAGAGTTAGAAAAATATATTCGAAAATCACCAAGTAGCAAAATCCTAAAATTAGCAAATAATATTGATAGCCTAACAGAAGAGACATTGTACCAAAAAGGATTAGCAAGCAAAGAAGGAAAAACAAAAAAGACAGAAGCAACTATTTTTGCTATTTTTCTAGGAGTATCTATTCCTTTTATAAGTGGAATTTTTACCATATTGATGGTTTCTTCTATAAACGTATGGGTAATGGCATTACTTATGTTAGCAGTTATCGTTCAGTTAATTGTATTTTGTATATTAAGTAGTAAAACCAATGTACTAACACAAGAAGGCGTAGATGAGCATGAAAAGTGGAAAGGACTAAAAAAATACATGGAGGACTTTTCCATGTTAGACAAAAGGGAAATTCCAGAGGTAGTAATCTGGGAAAGTTTTTTAGTGTATGCAACTGCTTTTGGAATTGCCAATAAAGTATTAAAACAGTTAAAAATAGTGTATCCTAATATGAGTGAACAATGGAATATGAATAGCTATGGCTATATGTATTTAATGCTAAATACGAACTTTTCAAGTAGTTTTTCAAATGCAATTACTAGCTCAATGTCAACAGCCTATTCTTCAGGAACTGGCGGTGGCGGAGGATTTTCTGGTGGAGGCCGGAGGCCGGACGGTGGACGGCGGAGGAGGCGGCGGAAGATAGCCTTCTTACCAAGCTTAACAAAAGATAGAAAGGAAAAGGTTAAAATTATGAACCAAGAAGAATTATATGAATTGATTGATAATATACCAGTAACACCTGAGAACACGGGTGTGATTGGTGAAATTAAAAAGGATTTAGCAAACAAAGATTATGATGCAGCTTTAGAAAAAATAGAGTTTTTGCGAAAAAACAAGAAAAAGAATCCTAAAAAAGAAGAAATACTAAAGGAAGAAGACGAAGTAGAAGATGATGAAGTAGAAGTAGATGACCAAGAAGAAACAGAAGATCTTGAAGAAGTAGAGGAAGAAGGAATGTTTCCTAAACATTTAAGTAACAAAAAACTAGAAAGGCAATATATTGGTCTATTATTAACTGATCCAAGATACATTATCAAATATTTTTACTTATACCAAGAATGTCATTTTGAAGATTCCGAATTACTAAACATCTATAAAAGTGTAATTTTTACAGAAGGTCGGAGCTTACTCATCAGAACTTGCCAAAAAAGACTTTAACTTTGCCAAGGATACAGAAGAAAGCTACAATCTAAAAGTAAAATTAAAAAAAGAAGTAAGAGACAAAAATTATGACATGGAAAAAATCTATACAGACCTAAAAAAATTATTTGTATTAAGAAGAAGTTATTTGGCAATACCAATTCAAAATATTCAAGACAAAGTAATTGAAATAAAAGAATACCAGCTATATGACAAAATGTCAGTAGAAGAAGTAGAAAGTGCTGTTATCCAAGTAAATGACACAGAAAAGTTTAAAAGAGCGGTATTAAATGAAGACTTAACCACCTTTTTACAATTGGGAGACAACAACCTAACCAATGGCTTACCTTTGCCATTTCCTATCTTAACTAAAGTATTCAAAGGAATTCGAAAAGGAGAAACCATGGCATATGCCATGCCATCCAATGCCGGGAAAAGTAGATTTACTATTGAATTAGCAGCACATACTGCATTAGTCCATCAAAAAAAGGTACTAATCATTTCGAATGAAATGTCAGAAGAAAAAATGAGACTTTGTTTAATTACCACAATTTTAAACAATAAAGAAATACAAAAAATGCATGGAATTGAAATTTCAAAAACAGAAGGAGAACTGTTAGAATTTAAATTTAGACCAGACGACCCTAAAAAAGTTAAAGTAGACGAAGACGGATTTGTTGTAAAAGAAGAAAAAGAAAAGCAAAAAGACTTTGCCAAAAGATTACTAGAGGTATCAAAGGAATTCCGAAATGTAATAGAAGTAACCAATTGGGTCAACAAGCAAATTAAGAACTCAATCTATTTTATCAACATCACTGACCACACCAACGATGAACTAAAAAAAGTAATTATGAACTATTATTACAAAGAAAAAATAGAATATGTTTTCTATGACACCCTAAAAACAGATACAGCAAACATAGGAATAGGAGAAGAATTAAAGAAAACAGCAACGATTCTTTCTAACATTGCCCAAAACTTTGGAATTTACATTTGTTCAACCCTACAACTAGCAGAAAGTGACACTTTGCCAGTCAACCTAAACGTAAATGATTTAGCAGTTAGTAGAACCGTTAAGGAAGTATTAGACACGTTAGCCCTATTCAAACAAATCAACCGAGACACCTTACAAAATTACGAATATTCCTTTAACGAGGTAGACACAAAATACTTCGACTTAGAAAAATTTGAAGACCCAGACGTCCGTTACTATGCTTGCGTAGTAGACAAAAACAGAGCTGGTGCAAAACCCACTTTAGTCTTTCGACTAAACCTAGCTTACAATATTTGGGACGAGCTTCGGATATCTACGATTAAAACAATAATGTGAAATTGGGGACGTTTCTTTTTTCACATTTTGTGTTTTAAAATATGAAAACAAGGAAAGATAAATGAAAAAAGTTAAAAAGAAGAAAAGGAAATTTAACCCCAAAAAATTCATAAAAACATGGTCAATCATTATAGGGGTAATTTTAATAGTCGTCATGCTAACCAACCAAAAGAAGGATAAGCAAGAAGAGAAAACCCAAGAAACAATTGCTACAGTTGAAGATAACAATAATAAGGTATTAACAGTAGAATTAGAAAATCCAGAGACTAGTAACCAAAAGACAGATTGGAATTTGATTTTGATTAATAAAGACCACAAAATACCAGAGAATTATGAATTTGAATTACAGGATATAGAAACTAAGCATAAAGTTGATACAAGAATTGTAGAACCACTTAAGCGGAATGCTTGCAGATGCTAGAAAACAAGGATTGAAACCATTGATTTGTTCTAGTTACAGAACGACACAAGCGCAAACTATATTGTTTCAACAAAAGAGAAATCAATTTATGAAATTAGGAAGTAATCAAGCAGAAGCAGAAGAAAAAGCATCTTATTGGGTAACTTTGCCACGAACGAGCGAGCATGAAATAGGGCTTGCTGTTGATATTGTATCAATTGATTATCAAGTGTTGGATAGCAAGCAAGAAACGACGCCATTGCAAATGTGGCTGATAGAGCACTGCGCAGATTATGGCTTTATTTTGAGGTATCCTACTCATAAAAATGATATAACGAAAGTTAATTATGAGCCTTGGCATTATCGTTACGTAGGAGTAGAGGCTGCAAAAGAGATGCAAGAAAAGGGACTTTGTTTAGAGGAATATGTAAATACTATGTAAAAATAAAAAAAGATTTTTAGATTCCCTTAGCTGTGTGAGCATTAAACGAATTTACAAATAAGTAATACCATTAGGAATGGAGGAAAAAATCATGGAAATATGGGATATTTATGACAAAGAAGGAAAGATAACAGGAAAAACAATGAAGAAAGGCGAAAAAGTGCCAGAGGGGTATTATCATTTAGGCGCAGATGTATGGATTATGAATTCCAAGAACGAAATACTAATTCAAAAAAGAGCACCTTTAAAAAGAAGTCCAAATGTATGGGCTATGACGGGTGGTTCTGTGATAAAAGGTGAAACAAGCTTGCAAACAATAAAAAGAGAAACACTAGAAGAGTTAGGAATTAAGCTAAATATAGAAAATGCTAGGTTAATTAAGCATTATAGAACAGGTGAGGTATGGTTAGATACTTATTTTGTAAGACAAGATATCGATTTAAAAGACATTGTTAGGCAAGAAAGTGAAGTAAGTGAGGTTAAATGGGCAACTTATAAAGAAATAGAAGAATTATTTGCCAAAAATCAAATGATGGCAAATCGTTGGGAATATGTGAGAAATTTAATGAAGGTACTTCAATATATTGGAAAAGAAGTAGAAGCAAAAATTGACCAACCAATAGGAAGTAGCCATCCTAAATATCCTGAAACAATTTATGCTATAAATTATGGTTTTGTGCCTAATACATTAAGTGATGATAGAGAAGAAATCGATTGTTATATTTTAGGAAAAGATAGACCATTAAAGGAATGCAAAGGAAAATGTATAGCAGTAATTCATCGATTAGAAGAAGATGACGATAAATTAATTTTAGCGCTACCAAATAAAATCTTTACAAAGGAAGAAATAAAAGAAAAAACAGATTTTATTGAAAAATATTTTAAAAGTGTGATAATAATGAATGGAGTAAGAAATGATATTTAGTATTTTAGCATTTATTGCACTAGTGTTAAGTATAGGGATAAAAGATAGGAAAAAGTCATTAGGAGTACAATCCTTAAATTGTCTTTTTGAAGCAATTTATGCCTTTATGGTACAAGCCTTTACAGGTGCTTTTCTAAGTATTGCAAATTTTATTAGGACTTTTATTTTTATGCAAAGTGAAAAAATCAGTAAGAAACTATATGTTTTAATACTTATCTTATTTGAAGGAATTATTGTAGTTAATTGTATTTATACTTGGAATGGGTGGATTTCCCTTTTGCCAACAATAGGTTCTGTTATTAGGACTTATTGTTTATGGCAAACAAATATGAAATTAGTAAGAATTTCAGGAATTACATCAGGTATTTTGTATGGTTTATATTATTTTTATTACCAAAGCTGGTTTATTGTGATGGGGGACGTCATTTTATTATTTACAAGTATAATGAGTATTTATAAATATGATAAAAGCAAGAAAGGGGAAAAATGAAGGTTTTAGTGATAAGGCATGGACAAACTGATTGGAATTTAGAAAGACGAATACAAGGAAGAACTGATATACCTTTAAACCAGAAGGGAATAGAGCAAGCCTATAAAACGAGTGAAAAACTAAAAAATGAAAAAATAGAGTTAATTTTAAGTTCTCCGCTAAAAAGGTGCAAACAAACAGCAGAAATTATTCAGCAGAATCAAAATGTTCCTATCTTTTTTGAAGATAGATTGTTAGAAATTTCTTATGGAGAAATGGAAGGAAGATTTAGTAAAGATTTTGACAATAGAGAAGGTTTTGGAAATATAGTAAAGAAAAAGACGTTTCAAGGTGCAGAAACTTCAAAAGATTTTAAGAATAGAGTTTTCAAGCTTTTAGAAGAAGTGAAGAGCTTTAAACAAAAGAAAATTTTACTAGTGACTCATAATGAGGTTTGTAAAGCAATCAATCTGTATTTTAATAAGTTTGACGACGAATGTAATTTGAACAATTTGGGCATTGGAAATTGTGAAGTGATTAAGTATGAAATTTAGAGCTAAAAAATAATAAAAAAGAAATGCTTATTGTGCAGCAACTTTAATGAAAAACAACAATTCACATAAAATTCACAAACAAAAATTGACAAACCAACCAAACTATGTTAAAATGAATAATGCGCTTGTAGAAGCGAAATAAAAGCCAACACCGAAAATAAGTGTTGTCTTTTTAAAGTTGGAAAGCAAGACAAAAAGCCTTAACCCAAGCTTTTTTAGCAAACACTTTCCAAACAAAAACACAAAAAGAAAAAGGAGGAAAAAGAATGGAAAAAGAAGAAAACATACTAGGAACTGAAAAAATAGGAAAACTAATCAAGAAATTCTCAATTCCTTGTATCATATCATTATTAGTAAACTCGCTTTATAACATAGTAGACCAAATCTTTATCCGGTCAAGGAGTAGGGTATTTAGGAAATGGAGCAACAAACGTAGTATTCCCATTAGCCATGATTTGCCTAGCATTTTCCTTGATGTTAGGAGATGGTGCTTCTAGTTATTTAAGCTTAAAATTAGGGGAAAAGAAAAAAGAAGAAGCAGCAAAAGGAGTAGGAAATGGAATCGTACTATCTGTCATTTTATCCATTATCTTATGTGTAGTAAGCTTAATCTTTTTACCACAATTATTAAATATATTTGGATGTACTGACAACTTAAGAGAATATGCTATACAATATGGAAAAATTATAGCAATACGGATTACCATTTATGATGATAGGAACATCATTAAACTCTATTATTAGAGCAGATGGAAGCCCTAAATATGCAATGACAACCATGGTACTACGGAGCCGTTTTAAACACAATTTTAGACCCAATCTTTATTTTTATTTTCAAGATGGGAGTAGAGGGAGCAGCGATTGCCACTATTTTTAGCCAATTTGTTACTTTTGTCTTAAATGCTTGGTATATCAAAAAATTCAAATCAATTGAAATGAATAAAAAAGCTTTTCAAATAAAACTAAGTGTAGCAAGAAAAGTTTCAGCTTTAGGAATAAGCAGTTTTATTACACAAATGAGTTTTGTTGTTGTTATGGCATTTGAAAATAACTTACTTGCTAAATATGGTGCAGAGTCTAAATTTGGTGCAGAAATACCAATTACAGTACTTGGAATTGTTATGAAAATAAGCCAAATCCTAAATAGTATTATTATAGGAATTGCTGCAGGTTCACAACCTATTTTTGGTTACAACTATGGAGCAAGAAAATTCGACAGAGTAAAACAGACATTAAAAACAGTATTAGGATTAAGTATTGTCATTAGTACAATTGCCTTCATTTTATTCCAAACCATACCAGACAAATTGATTTCAATTTTTGGTAGTGGTGACGAAAACTATATGGAGTTTGCATGTTTAGCCTTTAGAACCTACCTATTATTATGTATTTGTAATGGAGTTCAAATTCCATCAGGTATCTTCTTCCAAGCCATTGGAAAAAGTATTAAAAGTGCAATTTTATCATTATCTAGACAAATCTTATTCTTAATACCAGCATTAGTAACATTAGGGCATATGTTTGGTATTATGGGAGTTCTATATTCTGGACCAGTAGCAGATGGTTTAGCATTTGTGGTAGCAGGAATTTTACTAATATTAGAAGTAAAACATTTAAAACAAGCCAATGGCAATAGCCAAACATTAGTAGATGACACAAGTACAGATAACAAGTTAAAAGAACAAATGGTAATTACGATTTCAAGAGAATATGGTTCAGGAGGAAGATATATTGGAAGACTAATTGCTGACAAGCTAGGAATTAAATTTTATGATAAAGATTTTGTAGCTGAGCTTGCCAAAGAAACAGGATTAGCAGAAGAATACATCGAAAACAACGAACAAAAAAGAACAGCTTTAGCAGGATTAAATAATGGTTATTACGTAGGATTAGACAATAGTGACGAGTTGTTTATTAAAGAAGCAGAGTTGATAAAAAAAGTAGCCAACAAAGAGTCATGCGTTATTATTGGCAGATGTGCTGATTTTATTTTGAAAGATAAAGAAAATGTTATCAAAGTGTTTGTGTACGCAAACCAGGAAGATAAAATTAAAAGAGCAACAGAAATTTATGGACTAGATAAAACAAAAGCAGAAAAGGAAATTAAGAGAATTGATAAGTTAAGAGCTAATCATTATAAACATTATACTGAGAAAAATTGGAGTGACCATAGTAATTATGATATTTGCATCAATAGTGATACCTTAGGTGTGGAAAGTTCAGCTGACTTAATTTGCCAAATTGTACAAGAAAAGAATGTAACACAATTGTAACACAAATGAAATAAAACAAATTTCCTTAAAGGGAGTAGGGTTAGAAAAAACCTACTCCTATTTTGTTGCAATTGCAACAAAATCTTTTTTCTTTTGTGATATAATTTCGATATCAAAAGAGAAAAACGAAAGGGGAAAAAATCAAATGAAAATTATCAAAAGAGACGGAACAATCGTAGATTACGATCCAGAAAAAATAAGAGTAGCAATTCAAAAAGCAAATGAAGAAGTTAAAGGTAGAGAAAAAATTTCAAAAGAGCAAATCAAAGAAATTATAAAATACATTGAAGAGCTTCAAAAACCAAGAATCTTGGTAGAAGACATTCAAGATATTATAGAAGAAAAATTAATGGAAATTGGAAAATACCAATTAGCTAAAAAATACATCACATATCGTTATACAAGAGAATTGGTAAGAAAATCCAACACAACCGATCAATCTATCAAAGAATTAATCGAAGGAGAAAGCGAATACTGGAATAATGAAAACTCTAACAAAAATGCCAAAGTTGTAACCACACAAAGAGACTATTTAGCAGGAATTACTAGTACAGATATAACAAGAAGATTTTTACTATCAGACGATATTGTAAAAGCACATGACGAAGGAATTATACATTTCCATGATGCCGACTACTTTGCCCAAAATGCTTTACACAATTGTGAGTTAATTAACTTAGACGATATGTTACAAAACGGAACCATTATCAATGGTGTCATGATAGAAAAACCACATCGTTTTGCTACCGCAGCAACCATCGCAACACAAATTATATTAGCGGTAACCAGCTCAAGCTATGGAGGGGCAACCATCACATTAAGCCATTTAGCACCATTTGTAAAAGATAGTTTTAATAAATATGTAAAAAAATATAAACAAAGAGGATTAGATGACAAAACAGCAGAAAAATTTGCAGAGCAAGACACCAAAAAAGAAATTGCCGATGGTGTGCAAACCTTTAATTATCAAGTAAACTCTATGACAAATACCAATGGACAAGCACCATTTTTGTCAGTTTGTATGTATCTAGGAGAAACCGAGGAATACAAAAAAGAATTAGCCATGATAATTGAAGAATTCTTAAACCAAAGAATTTTAGGCTTTAAAAATGAAAAAGGTGTATATGTAACACCAGCCTTCCCAAAACTTCTATATGTATTAGAAGAGGATAACATCAAAAAAGGAAGCAAATATTGGTATTTAACAGAATTAGCTGCAAAATGTACAGCCAAAAGAATGGTACCAGATTACATTTCAGAAAAGAAAATGTTAGAACTGAAAAAAGATAAATATGGGAATGGAAATTGTTATCCATGCATGGGATGTCGTTCATTCTTAACCCCTTGGACAACCGAAGGAAATCCTTCTAAAGCAAAGAACTATAAAGAGGGTGAATCTAAATACTATGGAAGATTTAATCAAGGTGTGGTAACAATTAACCTAGTAGACGTTGCGTTATCTTCTAACCAAGACGAAGAATTATTTTGGAAGATTTACGAAGAAAGACTAGAGTTATGCCATAAAGCTTTACAAGCAAGACATCAAAGATTGAGCAAAGCCACCAGTGACATAGCCCCAATTTTATGGCAACATGGAGCGTTAGCAAGATTAGACAAAGGAGAAAGCATCCATAAATTATTACATGATGGCTATTCAACCATTTCTTTGGGATATGCTGGTTTATATGAATGTGTAAAATATATGACAAACCATAGTCATACTGATAATGGTAAAGGAAAAGAATTTGCCCTAAAAGTAATGCAAAAATTAAATGATAAATGTAAAGAGTGGAAAGAAACAGAAAACATGGATTACAGTGTTTACGGAACACCAATCGAGTCAACAACCTACAAGTTCGCAAAATGCTTAAAAGAAAGATTTGGTGTAATTGAAGGAATTACAGACAAAGATTACATCACCAACTCTTACCATGTACCAGTGTTTGAAGAAATTGATGCTTTTTCTAAACTAAAATTAGAAAGTGAATTCCAACAATTAAGCCCAGGAGGTGCCATTTCATATATCGAAACACCAAACCTACAAAATAACCTTGAGGCTGTATTAGAAGTAATTCAATTTATTTATGATAATATTATGTATGCAGAATTAAATACCAAAAGCGATTATTGCCAAGAGTGTGGTTTTGAGGGGGAAATCTTAATTGATGATAAATTAGAGTGGTATTGTCCAGAGTGTGGTAACCGTAATCACGATACATTAAATGTAGCAAGAAGAACTTGCCGGTTACATTGGAAGTAATTTTTGGAACAAGGGTAGAACCCAGGAGATTAAGGAGAGAGTGCTTCATATTGACAATAAAGATGATTAATGACAAGTCTTTTCCAAATTTAAAAATAAGAAAGGTAGAATAACATGAGATACAATAAAATTAGAAAAATGGATATAGCAGATGGACCAGGAATTAGAGTATCAATCTTTATGCAAGGATGTACCTTTAATTGTGAAAAATGTTTCAATCCAGATACACATGACTTTAATGGCGGAAAAGAATTTAACCAAGACACCATTAATCGAATTTTAGAATTAGGAGAAAACGAAAATATACAAGGACTATCTATTCTAGGGGGAGAACCAATGCACCCTAAAAATATTGAAGGGACAACAGAGCTTGCAAAAGCTTTTAAGGAAAAGTTTCCGAATAAGACAGTATGGTCTTGGACTGGTTTTTCCTTTGATAAGGATTTAAAGGATAAAGAGGTCTCAAAGTATATTGATGTTTTGGTAGATGGCCAGTATGTAGATAGCCTTCGTAATCCAAAGCTAAAATATAGTGGTTCTTCTAATCAAAGAGTAATTGATGTTCAAAAAAGCTTACAAGCAGATAAGATTGTTTTGCTAGATAATGAATAATGGTTAAAAGCAAGTAATTATAAACTAATAATTGCTTGCTTTTTTTAAAATTCTATTGACAACTGTTCTGTACTGTTATATACTGTTATACGAAAAAGGGAGTGGAAAAATGAACTTTATCATAAGCAATAGCAGTCAAGAACCAATCTACGAGCAAATCAAAAAAGAAATCAAAAAAGGCATACAAACAAATGAACTAAAAGAAAGCAACATGTTACCATCCATTCGAGCATTAGCAAAAGACTTAAAAGTAAGCATTTTAACTGTAAAAAAAGCTTATGACGAATTAGAACAAGAAGGATACCTAAAAACCGTACAAGGAAAAGGAAGTTTTGTAGCAATAAGAAACAAAGAGCTTATCAAAGAAGAACAAATCAAAAAAATAGAAGAATTACTAGAAGAAGTCATACGGAATTGCTAAAATCACAGACATTGGTAAAAAGCAAATAAATGAATTACTAGACTATTTATACGAAGAATAACGCCGTTATGCAAACCAAAATTACAAAAGGAAAGGAATTTTAGAATGGAAAACGTATTAGAAATAAAAAATTTAAGTAAAAAATATGAAAACTTTACTTTAAAAAACATCAACTTAAAATTGCAAAAAGGAACCATTATGGGAATTATCGGAGAAAATGGAGCTGGAAAATCTACTACCATAAAGGCAATTTTAAATATTATCAATAAAGACCAAGGAGAAATCAAAATATTTGGAAAAGACTACCAAGCAAACGAAAAAGAGATAAAAGAGCAAATAGGAGTTGTGCTAGATGACAGTTTTTTAAGTGAATACTTAAATCCAACCGATATTAACAAAATCATGAAAAACTTTTATCAAAATTGGGACGAAGGTTTGTACTTTGGTTATATCGAAAAATTCCAACTTCCTAAAAATAAAATAGCAAAAGAATTTTCAAGTGGAATGAAAATGAAACTAAAAATCGCAACAGCCATATCCCATCATCCGAAACTACTAATCTTAGACGAGCCAACTTCAGGATTAGACCCAGTAGCTAGAAATGAAATACTAGACATCTTTCAAGACTTTATCCAAGACGAGGAAAATTCGATTTTAATATCTAGCCACATTACCACAGACTTGGAGCATATAGCCGATTATATAACCTTTATAAGCGAAGGCGAAATTGCCTTAACCAAGACAAGAGACGAGCTAATAGAGGACTATGGGATTGTAAAATGTACAAAAGAAGAATTTGAAAAAATAGAGAAAAAAGATTTTGTAAAATATAAGAAAAATCGATATGAATATGATGTTCTAGTTGAAAATAAAAAAGAGTTTAAAAACAAATATGATATTGAAATTATTGATAAACCTACCATTGAAGATATTATGCTACTTTACATTAAAGGAGAAAATTAATACAATAGTCACCTTGTGGCAATCATTTTCCTAGAATAGAAAAAGAAAGGAAGGATAAGTTTTGAATAAAATAAAAGGATTAATCATAAAAGATTTATTACAATTAAAAAGTTATAAAAAAACACTAATCGTATTTATCTTTGTGTTTGTTGCAACTTCAATAGCACAAGAAAATACCAGAAACACACTTACTGTTATGCTAACACTAGGGCTTGGCATGTTTAGTATAGCAACTTTTAGTTATGACGAAATGGCAAAAGCCGATAGATATATCTTAACTTTGCCACTAACCAAAAAAGAGGTAGTGTTAGGTAAATATATATTAGTCATAACAAGTACCATAATAGGGGCTATTTTAGGAATAATAGCAAGTAGTATTTTATCAATTGTAATAACAAAAGAACAGCCTATTTTTTTAGAATTGGTAGAATTAGCAATTGGTAGTATATTTGGAATTGGACTAATCCAATCAATTCAAATTCCATTTATCTATAAATATGGGGCAGAAAAGGGAAGAATTCAAGTTTTTATTGCCATAGCAGTAGTAGCATTTTTGCTAGGTGGTGGTGTTTGGCTGGGAGAAAAGTATGGAGTTAATTTATTTGATAGCCTAATGATAGAGACTGTTGTTAAGGTGATACCAATCATTCTACTGATTGCAACAGCAATTATTTATTTTGTTTCTTTTCAAATTTCTTATAGGCTTTATCATAAAAAGGAAATGTAAAAGGAGAGCATGTAACCATGGAAAAAATATATATCATATTAACCCATACAGGCACCAACCTATCAAAATTAATAAAAAACTATACAAAAGACGAGTTTTCTCATGTTTCCATTGCCTTAGACCAAGAATTAAAGCAAATGTATAGTTTTGGAAGATTGCATCCCTACAATCCCATCTGGGCAGGATTTGTCCACGAATATATTAATAAGGGAACCTTTAAAAGATTTTATTTAACGAAAACAAAAGTATATGAATTAGCCATTAGCAAAGAGCAATATGAAATAGCAAAAGACACCATTCAGCAAATGGAACAACAAAAAGAACAATATAGTTTTAATATATTAGGACTATTTGCAGCAGGATTTCGTAAAAAAATCAAGTGGAAAAACTCGTTCTATTGTGCCGAATTTGTAAAACATGTATTAGATCAAGCTGGAATTGAAAGTGGTTTGCCAGAAGTACCAAAGCCAGAAGACTTTAAACAAATATCGGAACTAAAAGAAATATATAGTGGATTTTTAAAAGAATATAAATAAAAAGGAAGAAGTTATATGCAAAAAATATTAATCGTAGAAGACGACGAAAAACTAAGAAACGAACTAGAAATTTTTTTAAACAATAATGGATATGAAGCAAGTAGTCTAAAGAAATTTAGTAATACCCTTGACAATATTTTGGAACAAAAACCAGATTTACTATTGTTAGATATCAACTTACCAAACGCAGATGGCGAATACATTTGCAAAGAAATAAGAAAACAATCTAGCATGCCAATTATTATAGTAACCAGCCGAAACAGTGAATTGGACGAGTTATTATGCCTAAACTATGGAGCAGACCATTACATTACAAAGCCCTTTAACCTTCAAATTTTACTTGCCAAAATAGCCTCTTTATTAAGAAGAACAAACATGGAAGGAAGAAGTTTAGATAAAATAGATTGCAAAGATTTTATCTTAAATAGTAACAAAAGTACAATTGAAAAAGACCAAAAGGAAATCGAACTAACCAAAAATGAATTTAGAATTTTAAAATATTTGGTACAAAATCGAGAAAAGATTGTATCCAGAGAAGAAATCATGGAATGTTTATGGGATAGCGAAAGCTTTATTGACGACAACACCTTAACTGTAAACATAACAAGATTAAGGAATAAACTAGACGAGTTAAACTTAAAAGAATTACTAGAAACCAAAAGAGGGCAGGGGTATATATTTAAGATAAGCACATCGTAACCATTGAAAATTAAAACCAAAAATGCAACACCAATTTGCTGTTTAGGAGGGGAAAATGTTATTAAAGGATTTTTTAAAAGACAAGTTACTAACTATAAGTTTATTAATATTTGGGATGATATCTATTGAAATATTTTTAATGATTTATCCTTTTGGAAGTTTGCTAAAAATTTATGTTCCTGTCATAATATTAGGATTATATGGTTTAAGTATTACTGTTGAATATGTTAGAAAAAATAATTTTTACAAAAGAATAACAAACACCTTAAATGAATTGGACGAAAAATATTTAATAACAGAAATCGTAAAAGCTCCTAGTTTTACAGAAGGGAAAATATTAAAAGAAATTTTAGAACAGACCAACAAATCAATGATAGAAAATGTGAATCAATATAAATATATAACACAAGATTATAAGGAATATATTGAACTTTGGATTCATGAAATTAAATTACCAATAGCAGCAAGCAAGTTGATTATTGAAAACAATAAAACAGTGGCTACAAAAAGCATTAACGAAGAGTTAGACAAAGTAGAGGATTATATTGAACAAGCATTGTTTTATGCAAGAAGTAACACAGTTGAAAAGGATTACTACATTAAAAAAACGCTATTAAAGGATATGGTAAATGATTGCATCAAGAAAAATAAGAATATTTTAATTCAAGAAAAAATAAGTATGAATTTGCATGATTTGGAGTTAAGTGTTAGTACAGATAGCAAATGGCTAGCTTTTATTTTAAATCAGCTAATTCAAAATAGTGTAAAATATAAAAAGCAGCAAGGAAATACCGAAATTGAGATATATGCAAAACAGGGCAAGGAAAATGTTATTTTATATATTAAGGATAATGGCATTGGTATTAAAAAGGGTGAAGTTACTAGAGTTTTTGAAAAAGGCTTTACAGGTACCAATGGAAGATTGGCCAATAAGAAGTCTACTGGTATTGGCTTGTATTTATGTAAGAAATTGTGTCATAAATTAGGAATGGCAATTGAGTTAAATTCAGTGCAGAATGAGGGAACAGAAGTGAGGTTGGTTTTTCCCAAAGAGAGCTATGTGAAGTTTTAGTGAGAGCTGTAGCCTACGAATATTTTATTCGAGGGCTACGGCTTTTTTATAATCCAAAAACCTTACAAAAATGTAAGAAAAATGTAAGAAAAATCGATGTTACATTTCAAAAAAATACTTTATACTTAAGATAGAAAAAGCAGTCGAGGCAATAATATAGGGGGAGTAAAAAATTATTAAAGAGGAGTGAATAAAAAATGGAAAGTGTAAAGGAAAAGTTGCCAATAATTTTAGTTACCTTTCTTGCCATTGTAATTTTAGGAGGTATTATTTACTATTTAGAGTATTATGAAGCTACGTATTATACTAGAATTGATAATGCTAAATTAGAACAAGTTTCTAGTACAGATGATATGAAATATCAATATACCTTGACTTGTTATAATGAAAATGGTAAGAAAAAGGAACTTACGTTTAAGGCAAGTAGAGAACTAAGGCAAGATGCATATTTGTTGTTAGAGGTAAGATGTATTGGCGTTCATACTTGGAAAGAGGTGCAAGAAGATGAACTTCCTGATAAGGTGAAGGTGAATTACTAAAAAACTTGAATTATGTTAATGAGTATGTTATAATTTTGTTATCTTAGCTAGAGTGGTTAAGAAAAAAAGTAGAAAGAAGGTTTTGTATGAAGAAAACAAGAAGGCAAGAGACACCAGTAGCAACTTTATATGATCTGACAGAAGCTTATCAAAACAGAGATAGGATGGCGTATCGGCGGCTACTAGAAAATGCAGGAGTTTCGAAGGAACTTAAGAAAAAGTTGACGACGAAAAGTGAGGAATGGAGAAAATCCAAAAACCCTGAATTTCAAGAAGAAGAAATAGAACTTCTCAGGAATTTGATTTGTGATTTAAACGAAAAAATAAGAGAACAAGAAGATATACGAAAAAGTGCTTATCGAAATGTTCAAGAAGCAGAAGAATTGATAGCGGAAGCACAAGAGCGTTTTAAAAAGGCAAATCAAATTTATAAGAAAGAAAAGGAAAAAGAGGATGAACTAAAAGAAGAGAAAAAATCAACAGAAAATCTTATTGCGCAGGAGGCAAAGAAATTAAAAAAATTGCAGAAATTTATTTTAGTTCATCCAACAGCTACCATATCTTCTTTAGATAAAAGGCAGGAAAACATGATAGTATGTACTAAATTTGATTTTGATAATAATAAGGGAATTTCCAAAATTGTGGATAGTATCTTTCATTGTGAAGAAGGTAACCTATTAAACAAGGCGGATTTAGAACAGGCACGAGAAGAATTTGGGAGTTTGGAGGACTTTTTGTCAGCTGTTGAGTATGTCAAAATGTTTACTGTTTACTGGGCAGAAGGAGTGGAGTACGAACTTTTATATAATTGCCCAGGAATTAAACGAATGTTAGACCTATTAAAGCTAGATTAGAAAAAACCGAAAAAAGAACAGAAAAAGAGGAGAGCTATAAATAGCGCTTTCCTCTTTTTTCATTCTTAAATAAGGAACGTCCCCAAAATCCCTGCATATAATATAAAAAGGAGAGTGTTAAGAAATGCAAAATAGACAAGTGATACGAGCTAAAAAATATTTATGTCGTTTTGACGAAATTTTAGACCAAATGGCTAAGGAGATGCTATCACAAGAAGTAACTAATAGCATAACTATTAATTTTATTGAATGTATGATACCACACCATAGAGCAGCTATTTACATGTCACAAAATTTGCTAGAATATAGCATGTTTGAGCCTTTGCGAAAAATTGCCCAAAATATTATTGAAAGTCAAACCAAAGGAATTGAAGAAATGAAGGAAATTGCAAATACTACTTATGGTTTTCAAAATATGATGCAAGATGTAAATTGTTATATGGAGAAATATTTTGAAATCACTAAAAATATGGTTGAAAAAATGAAAAATGCACCTAGAACTATATACATTAATTTAGATTTTACGCATGAAATGATACCACATCATGAAGGAGCAATTCATATGTGTGAAAATTTATTACAATATCGTATCGATCCAAGGCTAAAAGTTGTTGCTGATAATATTATAAAAGAACAAAAACAGGGTGTGGAAGAGATGAAGAGAATTCAAAAAAGATTAAGTGGGAGATAAAATTTTTATTTAACAAACAGTTTATTAAAAAATAAAATTTTGGTAAGCTGTTTTTATTATTATGAATTTATTATTGATTTTTAAAATTGAATTTTTTTCCAAATAATCTAAACGAAAAAATGCCATAATAAAAATATAAAAGAAAAAAAGGAGGAAAATTCTTATGAAAAAAATCATTAGCATTTTTGCTATCATAGCCATATTAAGTGTACTTATTTTTATACCAAGTAGTAGTTATGCAGCAGCTTTAGACACAATCAGTGTTGACACAAGCAAAACAATAGTAAGACCAGCAGAAGAAGTAAAAGTATCTCTCAATTTTGGACAAGCCTTGGGAGCTTACACATTTGATATAGCCTATGACAACAATATCTTTGACTATGTATCAGTAGAGGGAGGAACCGCAAATGATACAAAAGACAAAGTAAGAGTGACATTTTATGACTCAACAGGAGGAAGCAATCCTAGAAATAACATGAGTGTAGTTTTCAAAGCCAAAGCAGATATAACAACATCAAATCCTACAGAATTCACAGTAACAGCAGAAGGATTAGCCAATCCAGATGCCTCTGTTCAATTTGATGATATCACAACACCAATCGTTAAAAACGTTACCGTTGAACCAGAATATGTAGATTATACCATAAAATTAGAATACACAGGAGAATTAGTAAAAGAGCAAGAAAAAGCCATGACCTTAAGTTATTCTTCCCCAATGGGACGCTATTACGAGCATGCAAGATTAATAGCTGAAGCAACAACACCTGCCGGAGCAACCGTACAATTATTTGCCAATGACCAAGCAAATCTAGAACATGACATTATTCAAAGTCGGATGGGGAGATGCACAAGGAACTAAAATAGGAGGAAAAGACGTAGCACAAGTTTTACAAACAAGAGCTATCTTTAGTCAAGAAGGAGACTATACAATCACTTTAAAATTAATCGACAGAGATAATAGTGATAGTGTAATAACTGAAAAAACATTCAATTTTTCAGTTCTAGAAACAGCTACACCTGAGCAACCTGCTAATCCAGAAACATCTACAGAAGAAGCTGAAGAAGAAGTAACACCAGACCAAATGCCTAAGAAATTACCTAAAACAGGTGCTAACTTATATATCCCAATCCTTATTGTTTTAATTGCTCTAGTGGCAGGTTATGCTTATTTTAATAAAAAGAAATAAACATAGAATTATAGGGCTATAAAATAAGATAAAATATATTTTTACTAATAGTAAGAAGTATTTTATCTTGTTACATACGAAAACAAATTAGCAAATTAACAAACGAAAGACTAAAGAAGGAGAAACCAATGAGGAGGCAAAAAAGAAAAAATCAAAAAAATTTGATTAATTATTTAATTGTAGGTGCTATTCTTAGTATTTTGATAGGAGTAGGAGTAGAAGAATATAAAGATAATAAAATAAAAAAGCAAGAAGTTAATAGTAATCAATCCTATAGTACACAAAATATAAGCACACTATATGAGCCACAAAAAGAAAAACAAAAATATCCTAAACAAGAAATTCCAAAGGAATATAAAGGTTACAATGTGGCAGCAAAACTGGAAATTCCGCAGATTAACTTAGAAACTTATATATTGAGCACATACTCTAAAAATTCACTAAACTTATCTGTTACTAAATTTTGGGGAGCGGATCCAAATAAGGAAGGGAATTTTTGTGTAGCTGGCCATAACTTTCAAAACAAAAACATGTTTCACAATTTAAGAAATCTAAAAAAGACAGACAAATTATGGGTTATAGACAATGAAGTAGGAAAAGTAGAATATGAAATCTATGATATTTATACCGTCCAACCAGAAGATGTAACCTGTTTGTCCCAAGAAACCGAAGGAAAAAAAGAAGTAACACTAATTACCTGCACAAATGATTCTCAAAAAAGAATTATTGTAAAAGCAAAAGAGATAGAATAAATTTCCCCATTGGTTCCGGGTTTAAATGGGGCAATATTTAAAATGCCCCATTTAAACCCGGAACCAATGGGGACTTTTGGAGACTTTTAATCCAACTTTCGAAAGGAGTGCAAAAATTGAAAAAGAAGTATATTTTTATTGGTATTTTATTTTTACTAATGTCAATAAGCTTATTTTTATATTTTCAGGTGACAGCATCAACTAAGTTAGAAGGTATTGAAAATTTTCCAAGTAGCTATCAACCATACTTAAAAGAATTGGCCAAAAAACATCCTAATTGGAAATTTACGGCTATGTATACCAATTTAGATTGGACTTATGTGATTAATCAAGAAAATGTTTTTGGAAAAAATTTAGTACCTAAAAATTATTCAGATGCTTGGAAAAATACAACACCTGGTCAATATAACGTAGAAGTAGATGCTGGATGGGTAGACAGTTCTAGGCAAGCAGTAGAGTTTTGCATGGATCCTAGAAATTTTTTGAATGAAGCTCGTCTTTTTCAATTTGAGGGGCTTTCTTTTGATGTGCATACTAATAATTTAGATGGAATTGAAAAGATTTTATATGGTACAGAATTTTATAATACAAAAGTTTCCTATTTAGATGCCAATGGAAATACCATTAATATGAATGAAAAGTATGGAGATTTAATTTTAAAGGGTGGACAAACCTCAAAAGTAAGCCCCTATCACTTGGCATCACGTATTAAACAAGAAGTGGGACCTTTTTTATCCCACAGCTCGATTAGTGGAAAAGTTGATGGATTTAAAGGTTTGTACAATTTTTATAATATTGGAGCAACCAGTTCAGCAGAGCCTATGGGTGCAATAAAAAATGGTTTGCAATATGCCAAAGATGGAAAAGGAGCAAGCCAAGCTACAAAGGATAAATACTTAATTCCTTGGAACACAAAAGAAAGAGCCATTACAGGTGGTGGTATTTTTATTGGATCTAGTTATATTAATGTTCGGACAAAATACCATTTATTTACAAAAATTTGATGTAAATGACGATAGAGGAAGCAACTTGTTTTGGCATCAATATATGACAAATGTGTTAGCACCCTATAGTGAAGCAAAATCAATTTATAATGGATATCAAAAAAGTGGACTATTAGAAACACCCATGTCTTTTATTATTCCAGTCTATGACAATATGCCAAATTTAGCAACTGACAATCCTAACATCAACAAAAATGAATTTAGCCAAGAAAATAGCAAAGTTTATTGTAATGGAAACAATGTCAACATTCGAACTGGGCCATCTACTTCCTACGAAATTATTACAACAGTAAATAGCCAAGATAAAATGACTAGAATTTTAAAAGGAAAACAAGCAGGAGAGCGATGGGATAAGGTGATTCTGGAAAATGGAATTGTCCGGCTATATTTATCAAACTTATGTAACAGAAGTGCCTCCTGTTCAAATTGAAAAAATAGATTTATTTTTAGATAATACTACCTTGCAAAAAGGAGAAGCAAAGCAGCTAAGTGTTACTATTTCACCAGAAGAGGCTAAAAGTCACAAAGTAACCTATACTTCCAGCAATCCAAATGTTGTAACAATTGACGACAATGGAGTTTTACAACCAATACGTTCAGGAAATAGCACCATTACTGTTAAAGCACAAGAAAACAATGTGCAAAATCAAATCGAAGTTTATGTATATAGCAAAGTAACAGGAATTACTTTGGATCAAACAGAAATCTATATGCGGAGTAGGAGATACCTTCCAAATAAATGGTTATATTGAGCCAGATGATGCAAACGACCCTTCTTTTCTATACCAAAGTAGCAATCAAGCGATAGCAACCGTGCAAGAAACAGGGGTTATTATGGCAAAACAAATAGGAGAAACAGACATAGTAGCAGTAGCCAATGAAAACCCAAAAATAAAAGCAACCTGTAAAGTATTTGTTGTCAGAAATATGGATGATAGTGAAATTCACTTTGACAGCTCATTAAACGTAAATAGCTTAGAAATTAGTGGAGTTGACTATAGCCAAAATACAGTAGCTGATATAAAAGAAAAAATTACAACCAATTTAAGTATTGAAATCGTAAATTATCAAAATCAAAAATTGCAAGACACAGATATTGTAGGAACAGGAAGCAAAATACTGGTTAAAGAAGACGACAAAATATTAAGGAAGTATCAAATTATCATTTATGGTGATGCAAATGGCGATGGCAAGATTAACAGTATAGATTTATTAGTATTACAACGACATATATTAGGAATAGAAAACCTAGATGGAATCTTTAAAAAAGCTTGTAATATTGCTAAAAATGGAAAAAAGCCAACATCAGTAGACTTATTACTAATACAAAGACACATTTTAGGATTGCAAATAATTGAACAGTAATTAATGTTTTTTGATATTTTTTGGAACGGGGTCAAAAAATATCGCTAACTTGGAAGTTAAAAATTTGAAAGAATTAAATTGAATTATAAAATGATGTTTTTTGCCCCGTTCCAAAAAATATCAAAGAGAGGTAAATGATGTTAAAAAAAAGGATTTTTGTTATTTTGTTTTTTTTGCTTGGCTGTTGTTGCTTTCAAAATGCTGCTTATAGTAATAATCGTGCAACCATTTATTTAGAAAGTAACCACGAAACAGTAGCAGAACAAGGAAGTGAAATTGAGATAATGGTTAGAATAGAAAAGGAAAAGGTAGCAGCTTGTAATTTTTCCATTTATTTTGATGGAACAAAATTAGATTTTATTTCTAATAGCAATAACGATGATTTTATGGGAAATACTAATTTGATTAATAATCGAATTAATTTTGTGTGGTTTGACTCGCTTCGGTGGCGAGGGTGCAAAAGATGATGAGATAGCTGTTTTTAAGTTTCGAGCAAGGGAAAAAGGACTAACTACTTTTTCGATAGATGGAGAATTTTATGGACAAAATGGGCAGCTATTAGCAACTGATTTTAAAGAAAAACAAGTCCAAATTGGAAAACAGGCACAAGAAGAATTACCAAACAATCAAAATGCTGATTTAGAAGCTTCTAATTCTAATTTACAGGTGTTAAGATTGGATGTAGAAGGTTTAGTTCCTCAATTTGATAAAGATATGGAAGAATATTACTTGAATATACCAAGTACCATTCAAAATTTAGAAGTATTAGCGATTAGCGAAAATTCTAATAGTACGGTAGAAATTAGAGGAAATACAAATTTGCAAGAAGGTTTAAATGATATTATAGTGGAGGTGATTTCTGCTGATAAGTCACAAAGTAAGCGTTATACGATTCATGTTACAAAAACAACTAACCTAGAATTAGCTAATACTAATTTGGAAATTTTAGCAGTTGAAAATGTTTTATTAAATCCTGCTTTTGATGTTGCTACTACTTTTTATAAAATAGAAGTATCTAATCAAACAGATGGTCTTAATGTGCTTGCAGTGCCCGAAAATGAGCAAGCAACAGTGGAATTTATAGGAAAGGATAATTTGCACGAAGGAAATAATTTAGTTATTGTTACAGTGACTGCTCCAAATGGTTTTACGAAAAGGTCTTATAAAATGGAAGCTCATAGAAGAACTTTGGAGGAAGAAAAAGCTTATGAAGCAGAGCAGGCCAAACGAAAAGAAGAACTAGAAAATGCTTATAAAATAGAACAGACTTCTAGTGATGTAAATAATCTTCAGCAACAGGTAACAAACGAACAGAATAAGAAGTATCAAGGTGTTTTGATTTGGAGTGTGATAATTGGTGTTGTGGTTTTAGGAATGGTGGGTGTTGTTTGGAAAAGAAGAAAAGAGAAGGAATAATTACATGATACATTTTAATAATGAAATACAGGAACCGAACACAAACTTCTCTCATACAATATACAAAAACGAGAGGAGTTTATTTTTATGGATTATGAATTAATGATGAATGGAAACGTAAAAATAGGACAAAAAGCACCAGACTTTGAAGCAAACACCACCTTTGGAAAAATTTGCTTAAACGACTATCAAGGAAAATGGTTAGTTCTGTTTTCACATCCAGGAGACTTTACCCCCGTATGTACAACCGAAATGATAGCCTTTACTAGAGCACACCAATATTTTAGAGACATAAACACAGAATTACTAGGGTTAAGTGTAGATAGCAACAGTTCCCATTTAGCATGGATGTATGACATTTATTGCAAAACCAGAATCAAAATATCCTTTCCAATCATTGCAGACAGAAACGGGCAAATAGCTAGAAAATATGGAATGATAGCAAATGATATTAGCAATACCGAAACCGTAAGAAATGTATTTATCATAGACGACAAAGGAATCATAAGAACCACTCTAATTTATCCCCTAAACGTAGGACGTTTTATTCCAGAAATTATAAGAACCGTGCAAGCTCTGCAAATGGCTGATTGTAGCAAAGGTTCAACAGCAGCTAATTGGATGCCAGGGCAACCAGTAATTGTATCACCACCAAAAACTTTCACAGAGCTAGAAGAAAGAAACAGCGAAATTCTAAAAAATAGAAATGGCATTAGTTGGTACTTAAGTTTCAAAGAACCACCTAAAAAATGTATCGAAAAGCAAGAAAAAGACAATAAATTGGAAGAAAAGAAATCAAATGAATGTTAAATCAAAAGAAAATAAGAAAATATAAAAAGAAAAGCATAAAAATAGCAAAATACATTGTTTGCTATTTTTTTTAAAATAAAATATAATAGTACACAAAGATAAAAAACAAAAACAATCCAGGATAATTATGCGAATTTGCAAAAGAAAGGGAAGCAAATAATGGAAAAAACAATTGGTTTTATCGGAAGTGGAAATATGGCAAATGCAATGATAGCAGGTATGTTAAAAGCAAAACTGGTACCACCTACTAAAATAATTTCTTCCAATCCATCTAAAAACAAATTAGAAGAAATGCAAAAAAACTATGGAATTACAATTACAACAAACAATTGTGAAGTAGCAAGCAAAGCGGATATTTTAGTATTATCCATAAAACCACAATTTTATCGGTCAAGTAATAGAAGAAATCAAAACAAGTGTGAGCGACAATACAATCATTGTCGTTATTGCTGCTGGACAAAAAATAGAAAGCATAAAAGAACATTTTGGTAAAAACGTAAAAGTAGTACGTAGCATGCCCAATACTCCCGCATTGGTAGGAGAGGGAATGGCAGCATTAGCCCCATGCCCCATGATACTACCCGAAGAACTAGATTTAATTTGTAATATTTTTAATAGTTTTGGAAAATGTGAAGTTGTACCAGAAAGCTTAATGGATGTAGTAACAGGCATAAGTGGTTCGTCACCAGCTTTTATTTTTATGATAATTGAAGCTATGGCAGATGGGGCTGTGCTAGACCGGAATGCCAAGAGATAAAGCTTATAAATTTGCTGCGCAAGCAGTTTTAGGCTCTGCTAAAATGGTATTAGAAACCGAAAAACATCCAGGGGTTCTAAAAGATATGGTGTGTTCGCCAGGAGGGACCACAATAGAAGGTGTTGTTTCTTTAGAAGAAAATGGTTTGCGAGCAAGCATAATAGAAGCAGTTAGAATTGCCACGAAAAAGTCAAAAGATTTAGCAAAATAAAAACACAAAAAATATTAGAAATTAAAAGCAGAAAATCGGGTTACTATAGTAATTACTGTAATAAAGGACCAATTTTCTGCTTTTTTAGTAATAGTCTTTTTAGACCATCTATAATAAAATGAAAAGAAGGGAAATTAAAAATGAAGGAATTAAACGAAAATTATTGGGAAAAAATCAAAGAGAAAAAAAGAATCGTTATTAAGGTAGGATCTTCTACCTTAACCCATAAAGACACAGGAAATTTAAACTATTCGCAATTAGAAAAATTAGTAAGAGCCATCAGTGACTTAAAAAATAGTGGTAAAGAAGTAATACTAGTATCTTCTGGAGCAGTAGCATGTGGAAGAGAAGTTCTAAAAATAGGAACAAGACCAAAAACCATGCCAGAAAAGCAAGCATGTGCTGCTGTTGGTCAATGCAAATTGATGGTAAATTATCATAAATTATTTGCAGAATATGGACAAATAGCGTCACAAGTTCTAATGACAAAATATAATATCAATCAAGAAAAATCCTATGAGAACCTAAAAAATACATTTCAAGAATTATTAAAATATGGAAGTATTCCAATTGTTAATGAAAATGATGCCATTGCAACAGACGAAATTGAATTTGGAGAAAATGACACATTATCGGCCATGGTAGCTGCCATTACTAAAGCAGACTTACTTGTATTATTAACTGATATTGATGGACTATACACAGATGACCCATTTCAAAATGAAGAGGCAAAACGAATTGATATTGTAACCAATTGTGTCACAAAAGAAGTTCGTAAAATGGCGAAAAAATCAAGTGACAGTGACGTTGGAACAGGTGGTATGTACACGAAAGTTTTAGCAGCTAATATTATTAATCCAATTGGGATTGATATGTTAATTAGCAGTGGCAAAGAACCAAATGTTTTAAATAAAATTATGCAAGGCCAAAAGCATGGCACCTTATTTGTGGCAAGCAAAGAGACAACAAAAGAGATTCGACATTATTTGGTTTCAAAAATAGAAGAGGTAAAGGAGTAAAAAGTTAAATGGAAAGTTTAGAAGAAGTTGGAAAAAAAGTAAAACAAACGACATCAAAATTAAGAAATCTAAGCACCAAAAAGAAAAATCAGGTATTGCTAGAAGTCTCCAAAGCAATAATAGAAGCTAAAAAAGAAATTCTGCAAGGAAATGAAAAAGACATAGAAATAGCCATTCAAAATGGCATGAAAGAAAGTTTAGTAGATAGATTAAAAATAGACGAAAAACGTCTTTTGGATATGGCAAAAGCCTTAGAAAAAATAGCAGATTTAAAAGATCCAATCGGAGAAACGATAGAGCGGAAAAAACTTGGAAAATGGACTAGAAATTTTGAAAAAAAGAGTTCCCTTAGGAGTAATTGCTATCATTTATGAGTCAAGACCAAATGTTACAGTAGATGCGTTTGGCTTGTGTTTTAAAACAGGGAATTCTGTTATTTTACGTGGTGGAAAAGATGCTATTAATACAAATATGGCAATCATGAAAGCAATAAAAGAGACATTAAAAGCATTAAACATGCCAGTAGATTGTGTGTACTTGCTAGAAGATACTTCAAGAGAAACAACGGTAGAACTTATGAAATTAAATCAATATGTTGATGTGTTAATTCCTAGAGGTGGTGCACGGTTTAATTAAAACAGTGGTAGAAAATAGTACGATTCCAGTGATTGAAACAGGAACTGGAAATTGCCACATTTATGTGGACGAAACAGCTGATTTTTCTATGGCGCTTTCTATTATCGAAAATGCCAAAACCCAAAGGACAGGAGTATGTAATGCTTGTGAATCCTTAGTAGTGCATGAAACAATTGCCAAGGACTTTATACCGTTGTTAGTAAATGTGTTAAGTAAAAAACAAGTAGAAATAAGAGGAGATAAATTAGCTTGTGAGATTTCTAATTCTTTGGTACCAGCAACGAAAGAAGATTGGGGAACAGAGTATTTGGAACTTATTTTATCGGTAAAAACTGTAAAGAATATGGAGGAGGCAATTCGGTCATATTAATCAATATAGTACCAAACATAGTGAGAGTATCATTACCAAAGATTATGAAAGGGCAAGAAGGTTTTTAAATGAAATTGACAGCGCTTGTGTGTATGTTAATAGTTCTACTCGTTTTACGGATGGTGGCGAGTTTGGCTTTGGTGCAGAAATTGGTATTAGTACACGGTAAATTGCATGCCAGAGGTCCTATGGGGCTAAAGGAGCTTACGACGACGAAGTATGTGATTTATGGCGATGGTCAGGTGCGATAACTTTTAAAAACAAAAATAATTTCAAGAAAAAATGTACATACTAAACTTAAATCAAAATTAGGAGGTATGTAAAAATGGAACCAAACCAAAAAATCAACTGTACAGTAGAAAGTTGTAAATACAACAACAAAGAAAAAGCAAAATGTACTTTAGAAGCAATCCATGTAGCACCAATTGACAATATGAATACAGAGGCAGCTGATGAATCCATGTGTGCAAGCTATGAAAACGAATAAAAGTTGCCTGAAATGGTAACAAAATTTTCGAAGTAAAAGGACTTGTAAAAGCAAGTCTTTTCACTTTTGGAAGTCTTCATTACTTAAAAAGTTTTTTCGATTTTTTCATACACTTGACAGATTAGAAAAATAGAAATACAATAACAAAAAAGAATAGGAGGAAGGAATATGTTAGTAACAACAAAAGAAATGTTTGAAAAATCAATGAAGGAGGGATATGCTATTCGGAGCCTTCAATGTCAACAACATGGAAATTATACAAGCCATTGTAGATGCAGCAGCAGAAAGCAAGTCACCAGTAATCTTACAAGCATCAGCTAGTGCCATAAAATATGCAAGAATTAATTATTTAATGAAAATGGTAGAAGCAGCAGTAGAGGAACATCCAGAGGTTCCAGTAGCAATACATTTAGACCATGGACCAGATTTTGAAACTGCCAAAATGTGTATTGATAGTGGATTTACATCCGTTATGATAGATGGTTCTAAATACGACTTTGAAGAAAACGTAGCTTTAACAAAAAAAGTAGTAGACTATGCTCACGCTAAAGGAGTAGTAGTAGAAGCAGAATTAGGAAAACTAGCAGGAATTGAAGACGATGTAAACGTAGATGCTAAAGATGCTATGTATACAGACCCTGCACAAGCACAAGAATTTATAGAAAGAACTGGTTGTGACTCTTTAGCAATTGCCATAGGAACGAGCCATGGTGCCTACAAATTTAAAGGAGAAGCCAAATTAAGATTTGATATTTTAAAAGAAATCAAACAAAGAATCCCAAATACACCAATCGTATTACATGGAGCATCTACTGTAATACCAGAATTAGTAGAAATGTGTAACCAATATGGAGGAGATATTCCAGGAGCCAAAGGAGTACCAGACGAAATATTACAGGAAGCAAGTAAATCTGGTGTATCTAAAATAAATGTAGACACAGACTTAAGATTAGCTATGACAGGAGGAATTAGAAAAGTACTAGCGGAAGAGCCAAGTGCTTTTGACCCAAGAAAATACTTAACTCCTGCAAGAGAATTAATCAAAGAAACAGTAAAACATAAAATGATAGATGTTTTTGGTTCAAGTAATAGAATTTAAGAGATAGGGGGCAATTGGGATGCCCTGATTGCCCCTTATTGAGAATTTTTTAAGTTAATAGCAATTTGTCTTTGGGCATCTTTTTTTGCCAAGTCTTGGCGTTTGTCGTAAAGTTTTTTACCTTTTCCAATGCCTAAGCAAACCTTAACATGACTTCCTTTAAAATAAAGGCTAATGGGAACTAAGCTGTATCCTTTTTGCTTGGTTTGGCCAATTAACTTGTTGATTTCTTTTTTATGTAGTAGCAGTTTTCTATCACGTAAAGGGTCTTTGTTAAAAATATTTCCGTGTTCATAAGGACTAATGTGCATACCACAAATAAAAACTTCACCATTTTTTATATAGGCATAGCAGTCTTTTAAGTTTACTTTTCCAGCATGGATGGATTTGATTTCTGTACCAGATAATACAATGCCAGTTTCTAATTTGTCTTCTATTGTGTAATTATGATAGGCAGTCGGATTTTTTGCAATTAATTTTGTATCCATATTCTAAATTACCTCGATTTTGATTTTTTTATTACATTATATTTAAGTTCGTTTTTTATTATAGCATAAATTTTGGAAGAACAAAAGGGAAATAAAGAAAAAGTTGCCAAAAGCATTCTTACTCTTAACAACTTTAAAAATTACTCTCTACCATCATAATTATTAGAACGTAATTGCATTGAATAGTACCAAACTAAAGCAACAATTGCAATAGCAGCAATACCAAGAATAAGCCAAGTCCATGCTGTTGCATTCATACCCATAAATGTGTTATCAGTAGTAGAAGTTCTTGTAGCAGTATAATTGTTATCATTGTTCATTACATTATTTGTGGTATTCTTAACGGCATTTCCTACATTGTTAGCACCTTGCTCCATTTTAGAAGTAGCATCTTTAGAAGCATTAGAAATATCTTTTGCAGCATCTTCTACAGCATTTTCAGCACCACCAACTACGTTTCTTACACCGTCTACAGCTTCTCCAATACCATCGTTAGCCAAACATGTTGTAAAAGAGAAAATACCAATAATAAGAGCAGCTACGCTAATTAATAATTTTTTGTACATAAAATTATCCTCCTATTTTAAATTTTAATAAGCTTATTAGTTTTCATATGTTTTGTTATATGAAAATTAAATACTAATATTAGTATTTTAAAAATGTAAAAAAAATATACAGACAAAAATTTCAAGAAAATGAAAAAATAGAGCTTAAAATTTTGAAAATAAAAAAACTCTCACTAGTAGAGAGTTTTTGGTTTTATTTTTTTAAACGAATTAGGATAGCAATGGCAAGTAAGATAAGTAAAATACCAATTACAATTAACAAGATGTTAAGAATTGTTGAAATTTCTAAACCAGAACTAGAATTAGAGTTTACATTACTTACTGTTGTTGGTGTATTAGAAGAACTTGTGTTGGTTGCATTAGAACTGGTATTTGTGGTGTCATCCATATCTTCGTCTTCGTCAGTAGCGTCTGGGGTGGCATTTGTATTAGTTTCATTTGATGTGTTAGTATTGGTATTGTTAGCGCTAGAGTTTGAGGTGTTATTAGTGTTGTTAGAAGAATTTGATGTTAAATCAAAGTCATCACTAGTTAAATCGTCTTCCATGTCTAAATCAACAGCATAACAAATGTTAAATCCTAATAAGGCAATTAAAAGTGTTAAAATTAAAAATATTTTTTTTGTTTTCATAATTGTTTTCCCTCCATTTAAACCTTTTTGGTTAGTTCTTTTGTTCTTTAATATGATAACACAAAAGAATAAAAAATGTCTAGTAAAATTTATAAATTTATCCAAAATTTCTAAAATGATGTGTAATTTGATGTGAATTTGTACATAATATAGTTAGCAATTAGAAAGGATTGGTGATTTTATGATACACATTAGACCAACAACAGATTTACAAAATAATTATAATGCTATTGAAAAAGAGGTCCTAGAAGGTGACCAAACAATGTATTTAACAAAAAATGGTTATGGTTCTATGGTGATGTTAAGTTTAGGAAAATATACAGAATTAACAGACAATCTAAACACATCTAATGCAGAAATGAATACAAATGCAAAAAAGGAACATATCGAGATTATTTCAAGACCAAAAAGATTGGTTGAAGATGACGATGAATAATACAAAAAAGAAGTAGATAAAATCTAGGCTAGCTTGATTTTATCTACTTCTTTTTTGCATAAAAATGGAAAAAAACGCTTGACAAGAAAGAACAAACGTTTTAAAATAATATCACAATAGTATCATATGAATTAGAAAAATAAATATACCAATAAATGAAATAAAAGATAATCTTAAATATGCTATTATAAATACTTTAAATGGAAGTGATGTTCATGGAGTTTGAAAAAACAAAGCTAATAGAATTAAAGGAAAAATTTGATTCTATTATTAATACAGAAGAAAAAGAAAATATAGAATTTTGGTATGCTAGAGATTTACAGACTCAACTTGGTTATAAAAGATGGGAAAATTTTATTGAAACTATTAAAAAAGCGAGGCAATCTTGTGAAAATACTGATATAACTGTTGAAAACCATTTTCGTGAGGTTACGAAAATGGTCAAAATAGGCTCTGGTGCAAATCGAAAATTACAAGATTATATGCTAACAAGATATGCTTGTTATTTAATTGCTCAAAATGGTGATTCGAAAAAAGAAGAGATAGCATTTGCTCAAACTTATTTTGCTGTTCAAACAAGAAAGCAAGAAATAATAGAAGATAGAATAAAATTAAATAATCGATTAGAAGCAAGAGAAAAACTAAAAGAATCAGAAAAGCAATTATCAAAAAATATCTATGAAAGAGGAGTAGATAATAATTTAAGTGTAAGAAAGATGCTAAATAAAAGAGGAATAAAGCCAGAAAACTTAAAACCAGTAGAAGACTTGAAAAAATTAGAAAGAAGAGTAAAATCAGAAAATAAAAAAATGGCAAATCATAATAAATTGCCAAAAAGAAATAAATAAAAATATCAAGGAAGAAATGGAAAGATTTAAATTAGTAACAGCAGTACATTTAATATTAATAGAAGATGAAGAAATATTATTACAAAGAAGATATAATACAGGATATGAAGATGGGAATTATAGTATTGTTGCAGGTCACATAGATGGAAATGAAAGTGTAATAAAAGCAATGCAAAGAGAAGCATTAGAAGAGGCTGGCATAAAAATAAAGGAAGAAGATATAGAAATTGTTCATGTTATGCATAGAAAAACACCTGACAGAGAAAGTATAGATTATTTTCTTATTTGTAAAAAATATGAAGGTAAGATTACTATTATGGAAAAGGATAAGTGTGATGAATTAAAATTTTATAAATTAGATGAATTACCAGTTAATGTAATACCATATGTAAGAAAAGCAATAGAATGTTATTTGAATAACAAACCATTTTCAATATATGGTTGGTAAAAAATGTTTTAAAATAGTATCAAATCTAAAATAGGAGTGAATAAAAATGATATATTTGAAAAAATTTGAATTGCTCGATAATGAAGACTGGAGTGGCTATCCTTTTCATATATTTTTGGAAAAAGAATTTTTTGAAATAGAATTTGCTCCTATTACAATTTTTTATGGTGATAATGGTTCTGGAAAGTCAACATTACTCAATATTATAACTGAAACAATTAATAAGGACAAAAAAATAATTTGCAGAAGAAAGCCATTAGTTAAATCCGATTACTTTGATATGTATACAACTAAATGTAATTATTATTTAGAAAATAATATTCCTTTAGGAAGTAAAATTATTTTTAGTGAAGATATATTTGAAAATATTCTATCTAAACGAATAGAAAATCAAGAAAAGAATAATCAAAGAGAAGAATTAGAAAAACAATATATGCAATATAAATATAATCCTATTAACTATTCTTCTTTAGAAGATTTAAGCATTTCAGTCGAAACTAGAAATAAAACACAAAGTAAATTTATAAAAAGTAGAATAGAAGAAAATGCAAGAGAAATTTCCAATGGACAAACAGCATTAGAATTTTTTGATAAGGAATTAAAAGAAGATAGCCTATATTTATTGGATGAACCAGAAAATAGTTTGTCACCAAAGTTTCAAATTGAATTAATACAGTTAATATCAGAATTAAGTCGATTTTTCGAATGTCAATTTATAATAGCAACACATTCTCCATTTTTGCTATCTATACCAAATGCTAAAATATACGATTTAGATTCAAATCCTGTTGCAACAAAAACATGGTATGAATTAGAAAATATGAAAATATATTATAATTTTTTTAAAGAACATAAAAGCAAATTTGACACTTAACGTTTTATAATATGAAAGGAGTCTTTTAGTGGAAAATAATAAATTAGAAACAATATCAAATCTTTTTGAAGATAGTGAGATTAGAAGTGCTTGGGATAGTGAAAAGGAAGAATATTATTTTAGTGTTGTAGATGTTATTGGAGCATTGACTGACAGCAATATTCCAAGAAACTATTGGAGTGACCTAAAAAGAAAACTAAAACAAGAGGGAAGTCAGTTGCACGAAAATATCGTGCAACTGAAAATGAAATCTCAAAAAGATGGAAAAAAATATATGACAGATACATTAGATACGAAGGGGATGTTAAGATTAATTGAGTCAATACCAAGTCCAAAAGCAGAGCCTTTTAAATTATGGCTTGCAAAAATGGGAAATGATAGAATAGATGAGATTTTCGATCCAGAAATTGCTATGAATAGAGCTATTGACTACTACAGAAATAGAGGTTATTCAGATAAATGGATTGAAGCACGCTTAAAGGGTATTTTAGATAGAAAGAAGTTAACAGATGTATGGAAAGAAAATGGTATTAAGCAAAATTATGAATATGCTATATTGACTAATGAAATTTATAAAAGTTGGTCAGGGATGAAAGCAAGCGAATACAAAGATTATAAAAGTATTAGAAAAGAATCATTACGAGATAATATGACAGATATTGAAGTAGCATTAACAGATTTAGGAGAAATAGCGACAAGAGAACTTGCAAAAGAACATAGACCTTATGGATTAAAAGCAAATAGAGAAGTAGCAAAAATGGGTGGTCATACAGCAAAAGTTGCAAGAGAAGATTTAGAAAAGAATTTAGGTAAAACAGTTATTAGCAATTCAAATACATTAGATTATAAATATTTAAAGACAGATAATTTAGATAGTAACAAAATACTGAGAGAAGGAAAAACAATTAATTATAGTTATGTTATGGGAATTAATAATATAGATGAATTACAAAAAAATAATTTCATCATAAAACCTTATGGAAATAATTATGGAATTTCATTTTCAAGTGATAAAATAGAAATGTTTGAGAATTTTATTTTTGAGACATTACAAAATGGATTTTGGAACGAATACTTAGGTAAAGAAAAAGTTTTTATTTTTAAATTTAATGATGGAAAAATTAAAAGATACGTTTTAAATAAAGATAATGAAAAAGAAATACTTAATTTGTGTCAAGAATTTGCAGATTGTAAGTTTGAGTCTATTGATAAGATGTTAAGCGATAATGAGTTTTATGCAGAAACATATTTTAAAAATTAATTTTATATAAAACAAGGGAATAGATGCAATTTACAAGAATTTATCCCCTTGTTTTTTCAATAGTTTGTTATAATAACAGTAATAAAAATAGTTTTACAATTCAATTTTAGGCTGATATTTTTCAAGCCACATATTCACCTGGCAAAGATATGCCATAAGCTGAGGACCAGTCATTAATTGACCGAAACCAAGGGCGAGTAAATGCCTTTCCATCTGTATTTAGAATATCCAAAATAAACTCACGATTTAGCAAATGATTAATAGGAGCATTTTTATCCTCCATAACATTAGTTAGCATAGCCTTAACCTTAGCAAGATAGGTAGGATTATGAGTCTTTGGATAGGGAGATTTCTTTCTATCCACAATTTCGGAAGGCAAGAAATCTTTTGCAATATAGCGAAGCAATCCTTTTTCTCTTGCGTTTAGGGCTTTTATTTCCCAAGGAATATTCCACACATACTCGGCTAATCGATAATCGCAAAAAGGAACACGAAGCTCAAAGCCATTATACATAGCCATTCTATCACTTCTATCTAACAAAGTTTGCATAAACCAATTTAAAGTTAAATGGGAAATCCTTCTTTTTTCAGCAGTTTCTTTCGAATCAGTATCTAAAATTTCAACCTCAGCTAAACTTTCTTGATAACGAAAATCCACATAATCTTTTAAGTTGATTTTTTTGGCTATTTCAGGGTGAAGTAATTCTTGCCTTTCTACTAAGGCAATGGACCAAGGAAAGGTACCGCTGGTTAAGGCATCTTCACGGAAAAACCATGGATAGCCACCAAAAATTTCGTCAGCACATTCACCGTGTTAAGGATACAGTCATTTCTTTTTTTACATTTTTGCAAAATAAAAGCAAAGAAGAATCAATATCAGCCATACCTGGCATATCTCTTGCAATCATTGCATCTTCTAGGTAAGAAGCAAGTTCAGGGGTATCAATTACAATTTTATGATGATTCGTGTGCAGATTTTTATTCATTAAGTCAATATAGTAATTGTCGGAATTAGGTTGAAAATCACTTTTTACAAAGTTTTTATCATTATCAACGTAATCAATAGAATAGGTATCTAAAGGTGGTAAACCTTCTTTTTTACAATAATCAGCAGCAAATTTAGTAATAATACTAGAATCTAGACCTCCAGAAAGAAAAGTACATAGCGGAACATCAGACACTAATTGTCTAGTAATAGCATCATTTAATAAATATTTTAATGTTTCACAAGTTTTTGCAAAATTGTCAGTGTGCTCTTTAGACGTTAATTTCCAATACCTTTCTACATGTAAACCAGAGGAATTAAAAATGCCAAAATGAGCTGGTTTTATTTCAAAAATATCTTTAAAAATAGTAGTTCCTGGCGTATGGCTAGGACCAATACCAAACATTTCGCCAATGCTTTGACTGTCCATTTTCTTTTCAATACCAGGATATTCAAAAATTGCTTTTAGTTCAGATGCAAAAATCAGAGTATTATTTTTTATAGTATAAAATAATGGCTTAACCCCAAAATGATCACGAGCTAAAAATAATTCTTGTTTTTTACTGTTCCAAATGGCAAAAGCAAAAATACCATTTAAATGATGGACTACATCATTTCCATAGTGAATATAACTTTTTAATAAGATTTCGGTATCACAATGACCTTGAAAGGTAAAACCGTTTTCTTTTAATGTTTCTCGAAGTTCTTTTGTATTGTAGATTTGACCATTATAACAAATAACAAAATCGCCATAGGATACACTTTCTATCATTGGCTGTTTGCCACCTTTTGGATCGATTACAATTAATCTTTTGTGACCAAGACAAACCTTTTCGTCTATGTAATATCCATCTTCGTCTGGTCCTCTTTTGGTAAGTGTTTGATTCATTTTTTCTATTACTTTTTTATTTTGTAAAATTTTTTCTTTTATATTAGCAAAGCCTACAAAACCACACATAATAACCTCCTTGTTTTATATTGTATGCAGAAAAAGAAATAAAATTTATTGATTTTCTAAAAAAGTTATAGTAAACTAATTTTAAAAAGAAGAACGACTAAAACTTTTAAGAAGGGAATAGGAAAGAAATGAAAATAAAAAATGCTATTCGACATTTTAAATTAATTAGCCATCACAAATGGATTGTTTTTAAATTATGCTGTAAAATAGGGGAGCCATGGAGAGGACTTATGCATGATTTATCAAAATATTCTCCTACAGAATTTAAAGAAGGGATACAATATTATGTAGGAACTCATTCGCCAATCACAGAAGCAAAAAAAGATAAAGGATATTCTGAAGCGTGGCTACATCATAGAGGAAGAAATAAACATCATTTTGAATATTGGGTAGACCATAATGCACCAGAGGTTACGCCTGTGATTCCTTATCAGTATGCTGGAGAAATGATTTGTGATAAATTGGCAGCAGGAATTGTATATCAAGGAAAAGCTTGGACGAAAGAATTTGAATTACAATATTGGAATGAACGTGAAAAGGATAAAAAAGAGGTAAATCCTAAGATAAGGGATTTTGTGACAGCTGTTATGACAGAGGTTGCAGAAAATGGGATTGATAAGACTTTGACGAAGAAAAATATTAGGAGTTTGTATCAAAAATATTGTGGAGCTTAGCATTATTTTAAATTTTCCTCTCTTTATAAAAAACAGCTATTGACAAAACAGGAAAATACTTGTATAATCTTATAGTGACTAAAATTATAAAAAATTTCAAACAGATATATAGCTATATCTAAAAGCAAAGGGGGAATTAAAATGGCACAACCAAAAAGAAGATGGTCAAAAGCAAGAACACACTCAAAAAGATCAACATGGAAAAAAGAAAATCCAACACTTTCAAGCTGCCCACATTGCCATGAACCAGTAATGCCACATAGAGTTTGCAAAAACTGTGGTTACTACGATGGAAAAGAAGTAGTAGCTAAAAAAGAAAATGCATAAGAATTTTGAATAGCACTTATATCGTTTGATGTAGGTGTTGTTTT
>CAOKJE010000004.1 GCA_948468505.1 uncultured Clostridium sp.
CAAATATATCAAGAAAACAATTGGTAATTTTTGTAAGAGAATTTTTTTACCCTATCTTTTTGTTTATAACTATTTACAAATGTAAAAAAATGTAGTATAATAGGAAAAATAAACCAAGGGAGAAGATGTAGCAACATCTTATTTTTATATTTTTGGAAAGGAGAAACAAAAAATGGCAAAAATCGTAGGAGATATTTCAAGAACATTTAACGAGTACCTATTATTACCTAACCTAACAGACGAAAGATGCATACCAACCAATGTCAGTTTAAGAACACCACTTGTAAAATTCAAAAAAGGAGAAGAAGCAAAATACCATGCCAACGTACCAATGGTATCAGCTATCATGCAAGCCGTATCAGGAGAACAAATGGGAATTGCCCTAGCAAGAGAAGGAGGAGTAGCCTTCATTTACGGATCACAATCCATTGAATCACAAGCTAAAATGGTAAGACACGTAAAAAAGCACAAAGCAGGCTTTGTCGTAAGTGACTCCAACGTAAAATCAGGAACCTTATTAAGAGAAGTAATTGACCTAGTACAAGAAACAGGACACTCAACCGTAATCATCACAGACGACGGAACCGCAAGAGGAAAATTTGTAGGACTAGTAACCGACAAAGACTATAGAATATCAAGAGACAATTTCGAAGAACCAATTGACAAATTCATGACCACAAAAGACAAAGTAGTATGGGCCCATGAAGGAATCAGCTTAGCAGAAGCAAATGACTTGATTTGGGAAAACAAAATAGCTTGTCTACCAATCTTAGATGACGAAGAAAGACTAAAATATCTAGTATTTAGAAGAGACTATGAAGAAAGAAAAAACAATCCAGACTCATTATTAGACGAAAACAAAAGATACATCGTAGGTGCTGGAATTAACACAAGAGACTATGAAGAAAGAATACCAGCCTTAGTAGAAGCGGGGGTAGACCTAATTTGTATGGACTCATCTGACGGATACTCTGTTTGGCAAAAAAACACCATAGACTTTGTAAGAGCAAAATATGGAGACAACGTTAAAATTGGTGCAGGAAACGTAGTCGATAGAGAAGGCTTTATGTACCTAGCAAAAGCAGGAGCAGACTTTATCAAAATTGGTGTAGGAGGAGGATCGATTTGTATCACTCGTGAAACCAAAGGAATTGGACGAGGAAATGCCTCTGCCTTAATCGATGTAGCAGCAGCACGTGACGAATATTTCGAAGAAACAGGAATTTATATTCCATTATGCATTGATGGTGGAATTGTACACGACTACCACATTACAATTGCACTTGCTTTAGGAGCAGACTTTGTTATGATGGGAAGATATTTTGCAAGATTTGACGAAAGCCCAACAAGAGTTATCAAAAAAGGAAACGCTTTTGTGAAAGAATATTGGGGAGAAGGTTCAAACAGAGCTAGAAACTGGCAAAGATATGACATGGGAGGAGCCAAAAAGCTTTCTTTTGAAGAAGGTGTTGACTCTTACATTCCATATGCTGGTAGCTTAAAAGACAACTTAGCAATTACAGTTGCCAAAATAAAATCAACTATGTGTAACTGTGGTTGTATTAGTATTCCAGAGTTCCACGAAAAAGCAAGATTGACACTTGTATCTGATATTAGTATTACAGAAGGTGGCGCACATGATGTTATTTTAAAAGAAATTGATAATCAGTACAAATAGTAAAAAGTGATAAGAAAATTTTTTCTTATCACTTTTTAACTTGATTATCCAGTAAATCCATGATAAAATCGAAAAAGAAAAAACAAAAAAGGACAAAGAAAAATGAAAAAACTATTATTTGCAGCCTATTCTTTAGACATAGGAGGAATTGAAACAGCACTAGTAACACTAGTAAACCATCTGCAAGAAAAAAACTATGAAATAACGGTAGTACTAGAAAAAAAACAAGGAATTTTTTTAAAAGAGCTAAACCCAAAAATCAACATAATAGAATATGCACCAAGCAATAGTAAAAACATCATAAAAAGAAAAATCATAAACCTTCTAAAAAGAATAAAATTCACGTTAAGCTATAAAAACAAGTTCGATTTTGCAGCTTCTTTTGCAACCTATTCTAATAGCAGTTCTTTTGTCGCAAGAACAGCCTCAAAAAATAACTGCTTATGGGGGCATGCAAACTACGTAACCCTATATGACAATAATAAAGAAGAAGTAAAGAAGTTTTTTGAAGAAAAAAAATATAAGCAATTCAAAAACATTATCTTTGTATCCAAAGAAGGAAAAGAAGCTTTTCTAAAAGTCTTTCCAGAAATGAAAGAAAAGACAATAGTATGTAACAATTTAATAGACGAAGAAAAAATAACAAAAATGGCAAAGGAAACAATAGAACTAAAAAAAGACCCAAAAAAATTTACATTTCTAAATGTAGGAAGGCATGACGAAAAACAAAAAAAATTAACCAGAATAATAGTAGCAGCCAAAAAGTTAAAAGAAGAAAACAAAGAGTTTAAAATTTTATTCATTGGAGACGGACAAGATAGCAGAATGTATCAAGAACTAGTAAAAAAAGAAAACTTAAGTGACACAATTTTCTTCTTAGGAAAAAAACAAAATCCATATCCCTACTTCAAAATAGCAGATTGTATTATTGTAAGCTCAGATTATGAGGGGTATCCCGTAGTATTTTTAGAAAGCTTTACCTTAAATCGACCTATCATAACTACAAAAGTATCAGACTATGAAGAAGTAAAACAAGGATATGGGTTAGTAACAGAAAAAACAGAAGAAGACATTTACCAAAAAATGAAACAAATGATAGAAAATAGATTTACGATAGAAAAGAAATTCGATAGCCAAAAATACAACCAAGAAATCATAAAAAAATTAGAAAAAATATTTTGAAAGGATATAACCAATGGCGACGTTAAGTATTATTGTGCCTATTTTTAATACAGGAAAATACATAGAAAAATGTTTAAATTCCATTCAACAGCAAACAATAAAACACAAAACAGAAATTATTATCATAAATGATGGATCAACCGACAATTCCAAACAAATCATTCAAAAATACCTAGAAAAACAGCCCAATAAAAACAACATTAAATACTTTGAAAAAGAAAATGAAGGGATTGCCAAAACTAGAAACTTTGGCATTGAAAAAGCAACATCACCTTATATTCTATTTGTGGATTCAGATGATTATATTGATAGTCAGTTAATAGAAAAGATAGAGCCATATATAGATAAACAAATAGACTTAATCAAATTTAAATTACAACGTGTAGACCAAAACGAAAACGTATTAGAAAAAGTAGATGGACCAGTATTTGAAGAAATGACAGGACAAGAAGCCTTTCACAAAATGTATAGTGAAGATATCTTATTAGATTCTCCTTGTGTATATGCGATAAAAAAAGAATTATTTACGAAAAATAATTTTTCTTTCCAAAGAACCTACCATGAGGACTTTGGTTTAATTCCCCTTCTTTTGTTAATAGCCAAAAGTGTAGTATCCATAAATGATTATTTGTACAATTATGTACAAGTAGAAAATAGCATTACAAGAAACGATAACTATCAAAAAACACTTCAAAAAATGGATGATTGTTTATTCCACTATGATAATATGATAAAAACACTTGGAAAATTTAACATAAAGAAAAAGGCAAAAGAAGACATCAAAATTTATTATACAAACGCTATTTTACTAAAATTAGAGGAATTACAAAAAAAAGACCAAAGTAGATATATAAAGCAAATAAAGAACAGAAAATTTAGTCAAAACATCAAAGCAAGAAATCTAAAACAATTGATAAAAAAAATAGTATTAAAAATTAATATTAAATTATATTTGAAAATGAGGTAGAAAAATGCCGAAAGTAAGCGTAATTGTGCCAGTTTACAATGTAGAAAACTACATAGAAAAATGTTTAAAAACCTTAGTAGAGCAAACCTTAGAAGACATAGAAATAATTGTGGTAAATGACGGCTCAACCGATCATTCCAAAGAAATCATACAAAACATGAAAAACAAATATCCAAACAAAATCATCTATCTAGAAAAAGAAAACGGAGGTTTATCTGATGCTAGAAATTATGGAATGTCCTATGCCAAAGGTGAATACATTGCTTTTTTAGATGGCGATGATTATATAAAAAAAGATATGTACCAAAAAATGTATGAAATAGCCAAAAAAGAAAACAGTGACATGGTAGAATGTGATTTTTATTGGGAATATCCAGACAAGCAAAAGAAGGATATAGGCGAGCTTTATCAAGGAAAGCAAGAAACTTTAGAAAAAATAAGAGTAGTGGCATGGAACAAATTAATTAAAAAAGAAGTATTAAACCGAGCCAAGGTAACTTTTCCCAAAGGTTATCGCTACGAAGATGTGGAATTTACTTATAAACTAATTCCTTACTTAGAAAAAGTGTCTTTTCTAAAAGAGCCTTGTGTCTATTATGTACAAAGAAAAGGTTCTATTTCCAATTCACAAAATGAAAGAACCAAAGAAATTTTTAACGTTTTAGACCATGTAATTAACCATTATCAAGAAAAAGGGATTTATGAAGAATATCAGGTACAATTAGAATATGTGTATGTAAGATATGCTTTTTGTAGTTCTTTTTTAAGGATGTTAAAAATTGAAGATAAAGAAATTAGAAAAAAAGTCTTAAAAGAAACCTGGGAAAACGTCAATCAAAAATTTCCAAACTGGAAGAAAAACGAAATCTTAAAAACAAAAAAAAGTGGAAAAAATTTGTACCTAAAAACATTAAATCCCATTACCTTTAAAATATATAGTAAACTATTTAGCAAAATAAAATAATAGGCAAAACAAAAAAGGAGGACAAAATGAAAAAGCTTTTATTTGGCATTACAAGTTTAGAATTAGGTGGTGCTGAACGAGTACTAGTAGATATAACCAATCAATTATGTGAAGAGTATGACATTACAATTTTTACAATTTATGCAAAAGGAGAATTAGAAAAAGAACTATCACCAAAAATCAAACGAAAAAGCCTATATACCGTTTCCTATCAAGAACTATCAAAATTTCAAAAACACATAGGAATCCCCTTAAAAATATTATTACAAAATAAAAAAATATATCAAAAAAACATAAAAGAAAACTATGACGTCGAAATTGCTTTTTTAGAAGGAGTAATTACTAGGCTATTTAGCAATAAAAACAAAACAGCAAAAAAAATAGCCTGGGTGCATAACGACATAGCCTGCGTATTTGGAAAAGGTATCAAAGCAAAACTAAAAAGAAAAATCGATAAAAAGATATATAATAAATATAAAACCTTAATATTTGTAAGTAACGATAATTTAGAAAGCTTTCAACAAGAATATCCAGAAATAAAAAACAAAAAGCAAGTTATTTACAACTATATAGACCAAGAAAAAATAATTAAAAAAGCAAAAGAAAAGATAGAAGAAAAATTTGAAGAAAATACCATCAACTTAGTAACAGTAGCAAGACTAGTAGAGCAAAAAGCAATTGACCGACTAATAAAAGTGCATAAAAAACTAATAAAAGAAGGGCTAAGCCATAATTTTTATGTAATAGGAGATGGTCCCGAAAAAGAAAAACTACAAAATTTAATGCAAAAAGAAAAAGTGGAAAAAACCTTCAAATTATTAGGAAAAAGAAAAAATCCATATCCCTACATAAAAAAGGCAGACTACTTTTGTCTATTTTCTAAATTTGAAGGGTATGGTATGGTAATTGAAGAAGCAAAAATTCTAAATAAACCAATTCTAATTACAGATACAGCTGCTAAAGAAGCTGTGAAAAACTATGAAAATTGTAAAATAGCCCCAAATTCAGAAGAAGGAATTTATCATGTAGTAAAAGAGGTTTTAAACCAAAAAACAAAAAGCAAAACCATAAACAGCAAATACCAAAATGAAGATATCTTAAAACAAATAAAAAAATTGATATAAGGAGAAGAGATGAAAATATCAATACTAACCCCAACCTATAACAGAAAACAACTATTACAAAGATTATATAATAGCATATTACAAAATTGTGACTATGGTGTAGAGGTAGAATGGGTCATTATGGATGATGGATCAACCGACAATACCAAAGAAACAATCGAAGAATGGATAAAAGAAAACAAAATAGAAATCAAGTATCATTTTCAAGAAAATCAGGGGAAAATGGCAGCCATTAATAAACTAGTACCAATAGCTAATCGGTGAATTAATCATAGAATGTGACTCAGATGATTACTTAGCACCAGATGCTTTTGGTGTTATAAGAAATGTATGGGAGGAAGTCAAAAAACAAAAAGATTGGTATGCCATGTGCTTTTTAAAATACGATCAAAATCGTGATAATATGGGAAACCTATTTAAAAATAAAAAAACAACCATGTTTGATTTATACTTTAAAGAAGGAGAAACAGGAGAAAAAGCATTAGTATTTTTAGCAGACATTAGAAAAAAATATAAGCATCGATTAGAAAATAAAGAAAACTTTGTAACAGAAGCTAGAATGTACCATCAAATGGATTTAGATTACCAAATGCTATGTATCAATTACCCAATTATGATTTGTGAATATCAAGAAGAAGGATATAGCAAAAATACCAAGAAACAATTGAAAGAAAACCCTTATGGTTATTATGAGTATTTTAAAGAAATCTTACAAAGAGATTTTAAAGGTGTAACATTTTCCAAAAGATTATATGCTATCAAACATTACATATTATTTAGCTATTTAACCAAGCAATATCAAACAAAGCCTATAAAAGACATAAAAAACAAAATACTATATTACCTTTTATTATTACCTCGGAAAAATAAAAACCAGAAAATTCTGCCACCAAAAAACGAACTAAAAATAGTTTGTTTTTTCTTTTTTTTACGAGGTTTTTATCTTCCTTAAAATTACAAAAAATGCTAGAAATTCTTTGACAATAAAAGCAATTACTGATATAATAAAAAAAACTTGCGAAAGGAATAAAAAAGAAATGAACGAGCAAGAAGAATACAAAATAATTGTAGATAATGTCTATAAAAATTTCAATGTATACATGGACAAGGCAAACACCATAAAAGAAAAGCTATTATTCTTATTTAGTAGAAACAAAAAACAAAAAAGAGAAGTATTAAAAGGAATTAACCTAAAAATAAAAAAAGGTGAAGTAGTGGCATTAATCGGAACCAATGGAAGTGGAAAATCAACCCTACTAAAACTACTAACAAAAATAATCTATCCTAATAAAGGAAAAATTGAAACAGAAGGAAAACTAACCTCACTATTAGAACTAGGAGCAGGATTCCACCCAGACTTTTCAGGAAGAGAAAATATCTATTTTAATGCTTCCATATTTGGTTTAACCAAAAAAGAAATCGATGAAAGACTAGAAGACATCATAGAATTCTCAGAATTAAGAGATTTTATTGATAATCCTGTAAGGACCTATTCTTCTGGAATGTATATGAGACTAGCTTTTTCCGTTGCCATCAACGTAAATGCTGACATTTTACTAATTGACGAAATCTTATCAGTAGGAGACGAACACTTCCAAAATAAATGCTTTGAAAAAATGAAAGACCTAAAAAAAGAAGGAAAAACAATGGTATTTGTAACCCACAGTATGGCAGCCGTAAGAGGGTTATGTGATAGAACCGTATGGTTATGCGAGGGGAAAATTAAAATGGATGGCCAAACCAACCAAGTGGTAGACGAATATATAAAAGCTACCAAATAAAAAGGGGAAAATAAAAATGAAATATGGAATAATGTATTATAAAGAAACAGACAACATAGGAGACGACATTCAAACCTATGTAGCAAAAAGATTTTTACCTAGAATTGATTACTGTATAGACAGAGAAGCGTTAAACTGTTTTATCCCAGAACAAAAAGAATATGTTTGTGTTATTATGAATGGATGGTTTATGCACAACAAAGCGGCATGGCCACCATCACCATACATTAACCCATTACTATTATCCATGCACTTTACTTGTTTAGAAAAAGTAGATGTAGGAGAAAAATATTTGCAAGGACTAGGGGGAGAATACTTAAAAACACATCAGCCAATTGGAGCAAGAGATGTAGAAACACAAAAGCGTCTTACCAAAAACGGAATCAAAAATTACTTTTCAGGCTGTATGACATTAACGATGAAAGCATTTGAAAACATCAAAAAACAAGATTACATTTGTTTAGTAGACTTAGACGAAAAATCTACCAAAATCATAAAAGAAAACACAAAACGCAAAATAAAAGAAATAACCCATGATGTAGAACCAAGTAAAATAAAAGAAAAAACATTTGAACAAAGAATGAAAGACGTAGAAGAACTACTAAAAACCTACCAAGCTGCACACATAGTATTTACCAATAGATTACATGTAGCATTACCATGCTTAGCACTAGGAACGAAAGTAGTACTAATTCATAAAGAAAAATTTGAAGAAGACAGACTAGGAACCTATCTGCCATATGTAACAGCTTTTTCAGATGCAGAATTTGAAAAAAGCGATATAAAAAACATAATTGAAAATCCAGAACCTAACAAGCAAGACTACCTATCTATTAGTAGCAGTCTAGAAAAAAAATGTGAAGACTTTATTAAAAAATGTGAACAAGAGCAGCTAGAAATATCTAATCTTCCAGACATAGAAGAATACAAACAATATGTAGAAAAATTAAACTGGTATAAACAATTACATGAAGACATTAGAGTAAAAGCAAAAAACAACATCTATGAAAGTGAAAAAAGATATTTAGAATATGAACAAACAATTAACAAAAATAATGAAGAATGGCAAGAAAATTATAAAAAATTAGAAAATGAATACCAAAACATAACACAAGAGCATCAAAAAGCAAGACAAGAACTAGAAGAAATTTACAACTCAAAAGGTTGGAAACTATTAGAAAAAATAAGAAAAATAAAACCAAGAAAAATAAAGTAGGAAGGAAGAAAAAAATGTTTAACTATCAATTACATCCAGGAAGAAAAAGACAAATGATAGAATTTGAGGAAAATGAAACAAAACCAGAAATTACAATTATTACAGCATATTATAATGGAAACCAATATATTGATGAAACAATTAATTCTGTGCTAAACCAAACTTTTCCTTATTGGGAATGGATTATTGTAAATGATGGTTCAACAAAAGAAGAAGCCATTAACAAATTAAAAGAAATAGAAAACTTAGATAAAAGAATAAAAGTAGTATCAAAAGAAAACTCTGGTCTAGCAGCCACCAGAGACTATGGAGCCAATTTAGCAGATAAAAACTCAAAATACTTTTTATTTTTAGACGATGACGATTTAATCCATAAAACCTACTTAGAATGTGCCTATTGGACAATGCAAACCAACCAAGAAGCAGCATGGGCCTATACAGACGTAGTAAACTTTGAAGGTGCAGAGTTTAAATGGATTAAATGGTTTGATAGTGAAAAAGAAAAAAAAGAAAACCTTTTAGTAGCAACAGCATTAATCAGAAAAGAAGATTTTTTCGAAGTAAATGGCTATGAATTAAGAGAAAAAGCGGTAAATGAAGATTGGAACTTATGGTTAAAGTTACTTGCCAAAGGAAAAAAACCAGTAAGAATGAACTTAGATGGATTTTGGTATAGAAGAAAAAAACAAGGAAGTGAGTTACAACGTTCCCAAGAAAACAAAAAAAGAGCCTTAGAAATTATCAAAAAAACAGGTGAACAAGTAAAAGAAAAAGTAGAAGCCATTCAATATCCAAAACAAGACTACACTTGGGAGGAAATCCAAGAAGAATGGGAACAATGTAGAAAATACCAAATAAAACAAAACCAAAAAATCAATATATTAATGATAATTCCTTGGATGGTAACAGGAGGAGCTGACAAATTTAACCTAGATTTAGTAACAAGAATTGATAAAAAAAGATTTAACATAATCATAGTAACAACACAGCCAAGTATCAACACCTGGAAACAACAATTTGAAGAGCAAGCAACAGTTTATGACCTAACCACATTTTTAAACAAAAAATATTGGTTAGCATTTATCAATCATCTAATTAGGCAGTATCGAATTGATTTGATATTTAATACCAATAGTTACATCGGATATTCCATGCTTCCATACTTAAAAGCAAAATACCCAGAAATTCCAATCATGGACTATGTACATATGGAGGAGTGGTACAATCGTGCGGGGGGATACTCAAGAGACTCAAGCATGGTAGCATCTTGTCTTGACAAAACATTAGTATGCAACAAAAACAGCGAAAAAATATTAGTAGATTACTTTAAAAGAAAACAAGAAGAAGTAAAAACAGTTTACATTGGTGTAGACGAAAAAATCTTTAACCCAGAATTATATAATAAGGAAGAAATTTTAAAAGAATTACAAATAGAAAATGCCCAAAATCGTTATATATTAAGTTATATCTGTAGAATTGACTTACAAAAAAGACCCATGCTACTAGTAGAAATCCTAAAAAAATTAGTAGAAAAAAGAAAAGACTTTTTATGTGTAATTGCTGGTGATGGACCGTTATTAAATAAAGTAAAAACAGAAATAAAAAGATTTGAGCTAACCCAAAATGTAGTGATACTTGGAAACCTATCACAAACCGCTAAAATCTATAAAATTAGTGACTTAAGCATCAACTGTTCTATTAAAGAAGGACTAGCCCTAACCTCCTATGAATCACTAGCCATGGGAACGCCTGTTGTTAGTTCTAATGTTGGAGGACAAGCCGAATTAATTAATAACGAAGTAGGAGAAGTCGTGCCATGTATGCAAAAAGAAACAGAAATCAACAACTTTAAATACCAGCAAGAAGAAGTTAATTCCTATGTAGAAGCAATTGATAAAATACTAAATAACTTAGACCAATACAAGGAAAATGCAAGAAAAAGAATAATAAATGGATTTACCATTGACCAAATGGTAACCAACATGGAAAAAGAATTTGAAGAAGTAATAAATCATAAAAATCAAGAAAAAGTAGAAAATGGAAAAGCATTAGCCAGAGTAATGGATGTAACCAAAGAACTACTAGTAAAAAGTTTTGTTACCATGTTAGGAGAATATGAATGGTTATGTGGTCAAGTTAATGCCGAATATTTTGATAGAACAATTGCTAATTCATATGATAGCGGCTATGACTATTTTGAAACAACAAGAGGGAAAATTAGACTAAAAGCAATCAGCATAGCCAAAAAATTACACCTATATGGAACCATAAAAAGTATCTTAAAAAAAATAAGGGGAAACTAAAGGAGAAAAAATAATGTTAAAGGTTTTTAAAAATTTATATCATTATAGAGAATTATTAAAAACAAATGTTAAAAAAGAAATAAGAGGAAAATATAAAAATTCATTTTTAGGAGTAATATGGTCATTTTTAAATCCACTATTACAAATTGCAGTCTATGCCATTGTATTTCCTTTAATATTAAAAAATACACAAGAAAACTATGTCATATTCTTATGTTGTGGTTTGATACCATGGACCTTTTTTTCAACAGCTATTTCAAGGTCTGCCTTTACCATGGTAGAAAACCGGAAATATTCTAAAAAAAGTATACTTTCCAAGAGAAATATTACCAATATCCATTGTTACAAGCGAAGCAGTAAACTTTCTAATTTCCACCATTATCATACTTACCTTTGTATTATTTAGTGGATTAGGCATCACAAAATATGTATTATTATACCCATTTATATTTTTAGCACAATACCTATTATTACTTGCTATTTCATTTGTAGTATCTAGTATATGTGTATATATAAGAGATTTACAACATTTCATCGGAATATTTTTGCAACTACTATTTTATGCAACACCGATTGTATACGCAGCAGACACCATACCAAGTGAATTTGCTTGGATCTTAAAACTAAATCCTATGACTTATATCATAAATGGCTATCGAGACATTTTCTATAACCAAACTATGCCAGACATAAAAGCTATACTAGTCTTAATGGGAGTTTTATTATTGGTTATTGTAATGGGCTATTTAATATTTAATAAATTACAAAAAGGTTTTGCAGAAGAATTATAGTAAAAAAAGGAGCTTAAAGTTAAAATGGAAAAAGCAAAAAAATACATAAAAATACCAATCCTATTATTCATAGTTTGTATGTTACTAGAAGTTCTATTATTTGGCTATAAAATCGTAATAAATAAAGGATACCAATCCTTACATTTAATCGGAAATACGCCAATAGAAATAAAAAAAGAAGAAATAAAAATAGACACCAACCTAGATGCAAATTACAATTATCTTATAGTAGATAAAGAAATAAAAGAGGTTTACAATATCTCATTAAACTTAAAAGAAAAAAATCAAGATATTTATATTCGTGTTGTTGAAAACATGGATAAATTAATGCAAAAATCAAATCGAGAAGAAAATACCTTCAAAGCATATTTCAATACAGCTACCAATTTTGAGGGGATAAAAATTGCGTATCCCAAAAACCAAATAAAAGAAGAAAATATAGAAAAAATTGTAATTAATAGCAATTTAGATTACGTAGATAAAGCCCAAATATCAATAACAGAATTTGTTATTTTCTTCGGCATTGCCATGGGAATTTATATACTAATTGAAATCTGCAAATGGATAGCAAAAACAAAACATACCATAAAATTAGAAACGACATTCTTAATAATCAGTTTACTAATGGGAACAATTTTTACCTTTATTAGTGCACCATTAGCTAAATATGATGAACATGCACACTTTTGGAGAAGCTATGAAATCGCAAACGGAAACCTTATTTCTAATATGACAAATGAGTTTCCTAAAAGTGTTGCCAAAATGATAATTGATGAAAATAAAGTCTATCATATTAATGACATTAATTATGCCTCAACAGAAGAAAAATTCCAAAATGACCTAAACAAAGAAGAAAAAGCGCCTTTAGCAGTAGGAGCAACCTCAGGAAACTCACCAATCAGTTATTTACCTACACTAGTAGGAACTTTTATAGGAATTCTATTTAACCTAAAACCAGTTATCATTGTTTATTTAGGAAGACTAGGAAATGTAATTGCCTATAGTATGTTAATGTATTTTTCCATCAAAATAATGCCAAAAAATAAATGGAAAAAAATCATAGCCTTAATAGGAATATTTCCTATGTGTATCAACTTAGCAGCCTCTTATTCACCAGATACTACCATTATTAGTGTTGCTATTTTTATGTTGTCCTATACAATGCACTTAAAATTTGGAGAAAGAAAACTACAAGGGAAAGACCCTGTAATCTTAGGAATATGTACTTTTATACTTACTATTTGTAAAATAGTTTACTTCCCAATGTTATTATTATTTTTCTTGTTGCCAAAAGAAAAATTCGAAAAAACCAATAAAAGGTGGCTATTCTTTGCCATTATGTTAGGCATTACAATAGTAGGAAATGGTTTGTGGAAAGTACTACCAAAAGGGAGTGGAGAAGTAGCCCTTAGAGCAAGTAGTACAGAACAATTATATTATACCTTAGCATCACCAACTAGAACATTAGGTGTAATAGGAAATACAATCATAACCCTAACACCACAATACCTAATGGAAATGGTAGGAGGGTGGAATACACCAACCATCATTTCGACAATATTTTTAATGATAATGTTAGGAATCGTATTAAAAAAAGAAGAGGACAAAATAGAATTAGAAAAAAAAGATAAAATATGGTTAGGGATAATTTGTTTTATCGAAACAGCTTTAATATTTGTTGGATTTTATGTAAGTTGGACAAAAGCACATTGGACTTTTATAGAAGGAATACAAGGAAGATATTTTCTACCAATTTTACCATTATTAGCAGTTTTAGTTTCTAAAAATGCAATTGACAGAAAAGAAGAAAATAAAAATTGGGGACTATTAGTCTTTACCATATTACTATATATTCCAACCATTATTACTACTATAATAGCATTTATATAAAAAGGAGTTGTACTATGAAAACCTTAATCATTGTTCCAGCATATAATGAAGAATTAAACATAAAAAAAACAATAGAAGACATTACAAAGCAAACGAATTATGATTATATTATAATCAATGATTGTTCCAAAGATAAAACTAAAAAAGTATGTGAAGAAAATAATTTTGATTGTCTTTCCTTACCTATTAATTATGGCTTAACAAGTGGAATTCAAGTAGGCATGAAATATGCTAACCAAAAAGGATATGATATAGCCATTCAATTTGATGGGGATGGGCAACATAGTGCAAAATATTTAAAAGACTTAGTAGAACAAATAGAAAACAAAGAATGTAATATTGCAATTGGGTCCAGATTTGTAGAAGAAAAAAAGCCAAAAAGCATGAGAATGTTAGGAAGTATGTTAATTTCACTAGTCATAAAAATAACAACCTTTCAAACCATAAAAGATCCAACCTCAGGAATGAGAGCATATGATAAAACAGCTATCCAAGAATTTATTAACAATGCAAGCTTAACGCCAGAACCAGATACCTTAGTTTATATGCTAAAAAAGAAGATGAAAATAAAAGAAGTACAAGTTAAGATGCAAGAAAGAGAATTTGGAGAAAGCTACCTAAAACCAATGCAGGCTGCAAAATATATGATAAACATGTTTTTTTCCATCATATTTATTAGAGCCATTACAAGAGGTAAAAAATAGGAGGAATTGTGATGTCAATTACATTAAGAATTATATTAATTATTTGTTCATTAATATCTTTTTTTCTATGTGTAAAAAAGATAAAACAAGCAAAACTAAAGTTAGAAAATTCCGTTATTTGGATGTCACGGAAGTATCTTGCTAATTTTCATGAGTATTTTTTCCAATAGCGTGGAATGGGTATCAAAAAAACTTGGGTTCATGGCACCAGTTAATTTTGTTTTTATTGTTGTGATAGGATTTTTACTAATCCAGGCCTTTATTGATAATATAAAGATTTCTACTTTAAATGAAAAAATAAAAGATTTAAACCACTATATTGCACTAAAGGAATATGAAGAAAATAACCAAAACAAGGAGAAGTAAAATATATGAGTGCCTATAAACTATCAATCGTAGCAGCGGTCTATAATTTAGAAGAATACTTACCAAGATGCTTAGATGCTTTAGTAAACCAAACGTTAGAAGAAATAGAAATACTATGTGTAGACGATGGCTCAACCGATTCAGCTCCCGAAATAGTAGACCAATATGCTAAAAAATATCCAAACAAAGTAAAAGCCTTCCACAAAGAAAATGGGGGAGAATTTACCACCAGAAACTATGGACTAGAAAGAGCAGAAGGAGAATATGTAACCTTTGTCGATACCGATGACTGGGTAGAACCCAACTGGGCAGAAAAACTATACAAAGCAGCCAAAGAAAACGAAGCAGAAATGGCAGTATGTGGTTTTGAAAGAATTGACCTAAAAACCAACAAAGTAATAGCCAAAAACATGACAAAAATGGGAAATGGTGTAAAAGAAATAAAACCAAATGACGACTTTGTAACAGCTATCAACCCAGCACCTTGGAACAAAATTTATAAAACAGAAAAAGTTAAAGACTTAAGATTTCTAAATTTTAGAGGCTTTAATGACATGATATTCTTAACAAGTGCCCTAACCAAAATCAATAAAATTGCATTTGTACCAGATGTACTATATCATTATTATTTACGATATGACTCTCAAATTCATAATGTAAATAGCCAAGATGTAGAAAATTTTAAAAAATATTTGTTAGAATTAAAGCAATTATACATAAAAGAAAACAAATATGAAGACATGAAATATATCTTAGACCTAATGGCATTTATTCATCTAGGAATATCTGTCATGTATAGAGCATCTTATGACAAAACCATTAATCACAAGCAAATGTTAAAAGAAACGATAACCTACTTAGACGAAAACTTTTCTACTTGGAGAAAAAATCCATTTTTAAGTTTTAGATATGCCCTAAAAAAAGGTATCAAAAAGCAAGCTTTATGGGCTGTGGCAAAGCTTTACAAATGGGGAATACCAATGGTATTTATTAAGTTATATCGATTTACCATTGACAAACTAAAAATAGACATTAAATTTTAAGGAGGAAACATGAAAAACACTAATATATATGTAGTAGCACATAAAGAAGCAAAATTTCCTAAGCAAAAATGTTACAAACCAATTCAAGTAGGAACCAAAGAATCCTTTACAGAAATTAGAGATAATACAAAAGAAAATATAGCTTCTAAAAACCCTAATTTTTGTGAACTAACAGCAGCTTACTGGATTTGGAAAAATGACCAGACATCAGAAATTGTAGGATTAACCCATTATAGAAGATATTTCTTTAAAAACGCATTTACCAACAAAATAAAAAACGTATTAGACCAAGAGAAAATCGAAAAAGAATTAGAAACCAATGATATCATTGTGCCTAAAAAAACAAGATGTTTAAAATACACAGTAAAACAAGCTTATGCTACAACACATCATATAAAAGACTTTGAAGAATGTAGAAAAATTATAGAAGAAAAATACCCAAGCTATCTAGAAGCTTTTGACTATGTAGCAAACCATAAAAATATTTATCTATGTAATATATTTATTACCAAAAAAAAGCAATTTGACGAATATTATAAATGGTTGTTTGACATACTTTTTACCCTAGAAGAAAGAACTGACATATCCAATTATTCAGATTATGACAAAAGAATTTATGGTTTTTTATCAGAAAGATTATTTAATGTGTGGCTAAAAAAGAATTCACACCTTACCATAAAAGAAATAGACGTATACAACACAGATGAAAGTTTATTCAAACAAATAATCTTAAACTTAGCATTAAAGCTTTTTGTAAGAAAACAAGCATAAAATAAAAAGAAGGGAGAAAAGCAGCAAAATGAAGGTATTACAAATAAATGCTGTATGTGGTAATTGCAGTACAGGAAAAATTGCAGTAGACTTATATAGAGTATTAGAAAAACATGGAGACCAATGTAAAATTGCCTATGGAAGAAGAAGTGCACCAGAAGGAATCGATACCATTAAAATAGCAAACAAATTAGACAACTTAATCCATATAGGACTTTCCATGTTATTGGATAACAGTGCTTTTCTAACCAAAAGAAAAACCAAAAAGTTAATAAAAAAAATAGAGGAATATGAACCAGACATTATACAATTACATAGTCTACAAGGCTATTATATAGACATTAATACCTTACTTACCTTTTTAGCCAAATACCATAAACCAGTCGTATATACTTTGCATAACTGTTGGAGTTTTACAGGGCATTGCAATTATTTTGATTATGCCAAATGTGACAAATGGAAAACAGGCTGCAAAAACTGTCCACAAAAAGCAACCTATCCTCCAAGCTTAGTTTTAGACCGATCAAGCCAGAATTACCAAAAAAAACAGCAACTATTAAATGGGATAAAAGACTTAACCCTTGTGACACCATCTAAGTGGCTTTCTGATTTAGTAAAACAATCTTACTTAAAAAATCATGAAGTAATAACCATTAACAATGGAATTGACCTAAGTAAATTTAAGCCAACCAATGGAGATTTTAGAAAAAAGCATAACCTAGAAGAAAAATTTATCATCTTAGGAGTAGCAAACGTTTGGGAAAAAAGAAAAGGCTTAGAAGCATTCCTAGAATTAGCTAAAAAATTAGATGACAAATTCCAAATTATTTTAGTAGGCTTAAACAAAAGACAGCTAAAAAAAATACCCAAAAACATAATAGGAATTACAAGAACCAATAATATAGAAGAACTAGCAGAAATTTACACAACAGCAGATGTATTTTTTAACCCAACCCTAGAAGAAAACTTTCCAACCGTAAACCTAGAAGCAATGGCATGTGGAACACCGATTATTACTTATAAAACAGGAGGTAGTACAGAAATGGTAGAGCCTAGTTGGGGATATGTAGTAGAAAAACAAGATACAAAAGCAGCAGAACAAATTATTAGAAACTTAGTAGGAAAAGAAAAGAAAACCAAAGAATGTCTAGAAAGTGCAAAAAAGTATTCAAAAGAAAGTAAATTTGAAGAATACATTGCATTATATCATAAAATATTAAAAAATAAGGAAGCGTGATCTATGGCCAAAAAAAGCATAGCAAAAAATTACATTTTTAATTTAATATATCAAATGCTAACAATTGTATTACCGCTAATTACAACACCGTATCTATCAAGAGTGCTAGGAGCAGAAGCAATAGGGACTTATGGATATACATTATCCATTGTAACATACTTTGTCCTATTTGGTTCACTTGGAATTGCTATGTATGGGCAAAGAGAAATTGCCTATGTACAAAAGGATAAACAAAAACAAAGCAAAGTATTTTGGGAAATGGCAACCATCAAAATAATAACCTTATCATTAGCAGCCATAACCTTTTATGCAACTTTTTGTATCCATGGTGAATATGCCATTTACTACAAAATATTATTATTAGAATTGCTAGCAAATTTTTTAGATATTACATGGTATTATCAAGGAATAGAAGACTTTGGAAAAACCGTTGTAAGAAATCTAGTGGTAAAAATAATAAGCTTATTATGTATTTTCGTTTTTGTTAAAACACAAGCTGACTTATGGAAATATATACTAATATATACCTTGGCAAACGTTTTAGGAAATGTCACAATGTGGATGTATATTCCAAAGCTATTGGCTAAAATTTCCTTAAAACAATTGGAATTAAAAAAACACGTAAAACCAATACTTTCCTTATTTATTCCTCAAATTGCCATACAAATATACATTGTACTGGATAAAACCATGATAGGAAGCATCACCAATAATATGGAGGAAGTTCGGATTTTATGAGCAGGCACAAAAAATAGTAAAAACAATGTTACTTTTAATAACTGCATTAGGAACCGTAATGAATTCAAGAATAGCCAATGCCTTTGCAGAACAAAAAAAAGAAGAGATAAAAAAATACTTATTGCAGACTTTTAGAAACGTATGGTTTTTAAGTTTACCATCAGTATTAGGCATCATAGCTATATCAGCAAAATTAGTACCATGGTTTTATGGAGAAGGCTATGAAGCGATTATTCCGTTAATTAATGCAACAGCACCAATTTTAATCGCAATAGGACTAAGCAATGTAACAGGAAACCAGTACTTGATACAAATTGGACAACAAAAAAAATTCACCATATCTGTAACAGTAGGTGCTATTGTGAATGTCATTTTAAATTACACCTTAATTAACTTAATGGGAACAATAGGGGCTGTCATTTCTTCTGTAATTGCAGAATTATCTGTATTAACGGTTCAATTGTTATACATAAGAAAAGAAATCAATATTTTAGAAATAGGAAAAGTAGCTATCAAATATTTAATTAGTAGTTTAGCAATGTTTGCTGTGGTAGCTAGTTTAGCAAGTAAAATGCCAATAAGCATAAAAAATACTGGTATTCAGGTATTAGTGGGAGTTATTATTTATATCGTGGCATTAATACTACTAAAAGATAAATTTGTAAAAGATGGTATCAATCAATTTACAATAGGAATAAAAAATAAAGTAAGAAAAGTTAAAAAAAGCTAAGTTTAGCAAAGGGAGGAACCAGTGGAAAAAATAGTAGCAGTAGTAGTTACCTACAATCGAAGAGAATTATTAAAAAAAAATATAGAAGCATTGTTAGAACAAGAATATAAAGAATTTGATATTTTAATTGTAGACAATGCAAGTACAGATGGAACGCAAGAAATGGTAAAAAAATATGAAGGAGATAAACTGAAATACATTAATACAGGAAAAAACTTAGGTGGTGCAGGAGGATTTAATTTTGGATTAAGACAGGCAATAGAACAAGGATATCACTATGCTTGGCTAATGGATGATGATACAATACCAACTAAAACAGCATTAGCATCATTAATACAAAAAGCAAACTATCTAAAAAATGAATTTTCATTCTTAGGAAGCCTGGTAAAGTGGTCAGATAATGATAGCATATGTAAAATGAATGTTCAAATAATAGACCCCAATTGGTTACATGAATATAAAAAATTTGAAAAGGGGCTAATACATGTTGAAAGAAGTTCATTTGTTGCTTGCTATGTGAATTTAGGAGTAGCAAAACAAGTAGGACTTCCCATAAGTAAGTTTTTTATTTATGGAGATGACTGGGAATATACAATAAGATTGGGAAAAATAAAAAAAGGGTATCTAGATTTTGATAGTATAGTAATTCATAAAATGAAAGAAAATGTAACAGCAGATATTGTAACAATACCAAAAGACAGAATTAGTAGATGTTATTATAATTTTAGAAATACTTTTTATATAAGCAAAAAATTGGGGATGTTGGAAACACTTAAATATCCATTAATCTATATAATGTGGATGGTTAAAATATTAATTAAAGCAAAGAATGGTAGACTAAGAAGAATGTGGGCCATCACCAAAGGCTTTATAGCAGGAATTTTTTTCAATCCTAAAATAGAATATGCCGAAAGCAAAGAAATAGAGGTAAAATAGATGAAAATTTAGAGAAATTAAAAAATATATAGGAAAGATAGAAGGAGAAATAAAAAATGAAAAAGTATGATTATTTAATAGTAGGAGCAGGGCTATTTGGAGCAACCTTTGCCTATGAAATGATAAAAAGAGGGAAAAAATGCTTAGTAATAGATAGAAGAAACCACATTGGTGGAAACATTTACTGTGAAAAAATAAATAATATCAATGTACACAAATATGGAGCACACATATTTCACACCAGTAACCAAAAAATATGGGAATATGTCAATCAATTTGTAGAATTCAATCATTACATAAACTGTCCAATTGCCAACTACAAAGGAGAATTATATAACTTACCATTCAATATGAATACCTTCTCAAAATTATGGGGCATAGTAACGCCAAAAGAAGCAAAAGAAAAAATAGAAGAACAAAAACAAAAATATGGCGTAGAAAGCCCCAAAAACCTAGAAGAGCAAGCCATTTCTTTAGTCGGAAAAGATATCTATGAAAAACTAGTTAAAGAATATACCGAAAAACAATGGGGAAAAGACTGCAAAGACTTACCAGCCTTTATCATAAAAAGGCTACCAGTAAGATTTACCTTTAACAACAACTACTTTAACGATAGATACCAAGGAATACCAATTGGTGGCTACAATGTTATCATTGAAAAAATGTTAAAAGATTGTGACATAGAACTAAACGTAGATTACCTAAAAAATAAAGAAAAATATAAAGAACTAGCAGAACAAGTACTATATACAGGAATGATAGACGAATACTTTAATTACGAATATGGAAACCTAGAATGGCGTTCCCTAAAATTTGAAAACGAAATCTATGAAGATATTGATAACTATCAAGGAAATGCTGTTTTTAACTATACCAGTCACAACGAAAAATACACAAGAATCATAGAACATAAACACTTTGAATTCAATGACTGTAAAGGAACCATCGTAACAAAAGAATATCCAAAAGACTGGAAATTAGGAGACGAGGCATACTATCCAGTAAATGACGAAAAAAATAACGAACTATTTAGCCAATATCAAGAATTAGCCAAAAAAGAAGAGAATGTAATCTTTGGTGGAAGACTAGGAAATTACAAATATTATGATATGGACAAAGTAATAGAAGCAAGCCTAGAATTAGTAAGTAGTATGGAGAAAAAATAAAAACATAATGTCAATATTTTCTATTGACATTTAAATGCTTTGTAGATATGATAAAAGTAAAAGAAGTAAGAAAGAAGGAACCAAAATGAAACGAGAAAAAAAGATAGTAACAATCCTATTGCTATTCATAATATTAATAGGAGTAAGTTTACTTTCAATTACTTATGCTCGGACAAGAAGAAAAAGGTACATTCTACATCGATAAACCAATTTCTAACATAACATTTGATAAAACAATACAAATCGATGGATGGTGGATGTCAACCGATAAAAATGCAACCATGAAAATTTTAATCGATGGAAAAGATACCAAGGCAAATGTAAGTAAAAGACTAAAAAGACCAGACGTAATATCTGCCATAAAAGGATATGGAGAGGAAAGCACCAATCCATTACCAGGATTTCAAACTAGCATTGACGTTTCTTCTTATCAAGAAGGAAACTATACACTAACCTATCAATTGCAAAGTGAACGAGGAACGATTTTAAAAGAAGAAAAGAAAAGTATCATAATTGACCATAGTATAAAAGGAACATTTGATATCGATACACCAAATCCATATAGAGGAGTAGCAACCATAAAAGAAAACAGTTTAAATATATATGGTTGGATTATGGCAACAAATCAAGAGGTAGAACTAAAAGTATCAATTGATGAGCAAGCTACCAATGCCAAAATAAGTCGTCGTACAGCAAGACCAGATGTCATAGCAGCCATTCATGGATATGGAGATATAAGCACAAACCCACAACCAGGTTTTGAAATGACAATCGATATGTCACAATATAAAAGTGGAAATCACAAAATAAAATATGAATTACAAGATAAACAAGGGAAAGTAATAGCGAAAAAAGAGGGAGCATTTGTACTGCAAAAAGGACAATTTGAAATTGATACACCAAACCCATACCTAAAAAATACCAAAATAACAGAAAACCTAATTACAGTAAAGGGCTGGTATTTAGCAAGTAGCCCCAATAGCACCATAAAAGTTAAAATGGATGGAAAAGAAGTAAGCTTGAACCATCTAAAAAGAACAACAAGACCAGACGTATTAGCAGCCATACCAGGATATGGAGGAGCCGGAACAAATCCAAAACCAGGATTTGAAGCAACCATAAATTTAACAGGATATAAAAGTGGAGAACATGAAATTATTTACCAATTAATAGATGAAACAGGAGAAGTATTAGCAAGTAAAAAAACAACAATAATACTGCAAAAAGGACAATTTGAAATTGATACACCAAACCCATACATAAAAAATACCAAAATAACAGAAAACCTAATTACAATAAAGGGCTGGTATTTAGCAAGTAGTCCCAATAGCACCATAAAAGTTAAAATGGATGGAAAAGAAGTAAGCTTGAACCAGCTAAAAAGAACAACAAGACCAGACGTATTAGCAGCCATTCCAGGATATGGAGGAGCCGGAACAAATCCAAAACCAGGATTTGAAGCAACCATAAATTTAACAGGATATAAAAGCGGAGAACATGAAATCATCTACCAATTAATAGATGAAACAGGAGAAGTATTAGCAAGTAAAAAAACAACAATCGTACTGCAAAAAGGACAATTTGATATCGACACACCAAATCCCTATATAAAAAACAATAAAATAACAGAAAGTATAATCAAAGTAAATGGATGGCTTTTAGCAAGCAATCCTAATAGTACCATAAAAATTCAAATCGATGGAAACGAAATACCAAATGTAGCTTTAAAAAGAACGAAAAGACCAGATGTTTTATCTGCCATTTCAGGATATGGAGGAGAAAAAAACAACCCACTACCAGGCTTTGAACTAAATTTAAATGTATCAAACTATAAAAGTGGGCAACATGAAATTATCTATCAATTAGTAGACGAAACAGGAGAAGTACTAGCAAGTAAAAAGGCAACAATTTTAATAAAAAAAGGACAATTTGATATCGATACGCCACACAATCAATATGCTTTTTATGGTAAAAAAATAGACATACAAGGATGGTTTTTATCAACCGATAAAAATGCAACGATGAAAGTATTAATAGATGGGAAAGATACCAATGCTAAGATACAAAAAAGAACAGCAAGACCAGATGTACTAGCGGCAATCAAAGGCTATGGAGGAGCTAGCACCAATCCATTACCAGGATTTCATATGACAATTGATATATTACCATACACAGTAGGAAAACATACACTAGAATATCAATTAATAACACTAGATGGGGAAATAATAGAAAAAAGAACCCTTAATATAACCATTGACAACATAGATAGGGGAACTATGTATATCGAATCACCAGCTAGAAAAGACGTAGAATATAGTGTTTATGCAATTCAAGGATGGGAAATGTCTACCTATCCAGACTCAAAAATTGAAATTAAGGTAGATGGAAAAACAGTACCAACTAATGTAACGCGAGTAAATAGACAAGATGTATTACAAGCAATTAAAAATTTTGGAGATCAAAGTACCAATCCAAAACCAGGTTTTTATACCTATGTCGACTTTACAAAATATGATTTAGGAGAACATACCCTAGAAGTCATCTTAATTTCAAGTGAAGGAAAACAGCTAGACAAAGTGGAAAAGGAAATTACCATTTTTAAAAATATAACACACGGAATTGATGTATCAGAATTTAATGGATATGTTGATTGGAGAGCGGTAAAACAAACCCAAGACTTTGCCATGATTAGAGTAGGATATAGAGGCTATAGAAACCCAAGAATTGTTCCAGATGCTCAATTTTACAGAAACATAGAAGGAGCACAATCAGTTGGAATGGCATGTGGCATATATTTCTTCTCCCAAGCTATTACAGAATGGGAAGCAATTGAAGAAGCTAACTGGGTAGTAGACATGGTTTCACGTTATAACATTAGATATCCAATCGCATTTGATACAGAATGGTCTAGTGGAAATCATGATGGAAGAGCAGATTACATCGATCTTCAAACAAGAACCAATGTAGCAAAAGCATTTTGTCAAACCATCCGCAATAGAGGGTATACCCCAGCTATTTATGCAAGTAGAGATTGGTTTTATTATCACTTAGATAGAAACCAATTAACAGATTTTGATACGTGGGTAGCCCATTATACAGGAGATATTAACAAAAAAACAAATTATCAAGGAGCTTATAGTATGTGGCAATACACAAGTTCAGGATGGGTAAATGGTGTAGAGGGACGTGTAGATAGAAACATATGTTACAAAAGATACATTTAATAATATTTTAAAAGGAGAAGAAAAACAATGAAAAAGACAATAGCAATTTTCATAGTAATACTTGCTGTTTGGTGTAGTATCTGTTTATTTCAATATCAAGTACAAGCACAGGACAATGCCATAAGTCAAAAAACAGGAACCTTTTATATCGATTCTCAATTTAGAGTAACAACCTTTGAAGGTACCAATATATTAATTCATGGATGGATTATGACAGATGATGTAAATAGCATCATGAAGATATACATCGATGGAAAAGATACCAATATAGACCTTAGCAAAAGAACCAAAAGGCCAGACGTTTTATCCGCTATAAAGGAATATGGAGGAGAAAAATTAAATCCCAATCCTGGTTTTGAAGGAACATTAAACATAAGTAGCTATCAAGAAGGAAAACACACCATAACCTATTGCTTAGAGCAAGCAGATGGAACCATTCTTTATCAGGAAGATTATCAAGTAAAATTTGACAATCAACCAAAAGGAACATTTGATATTGATAGTCCTAATATATACAAAGGAAAACCGACCATAAAAGAAACCACTTTGCAAGTAAATGGATGGATGATGACAAATGATAGTACAACCACCATAAATATCTATATCGATGGAACCAAAATGCCAACAACCTTAAAAAGAACCAAAAGACCAGATGTCATAGCTGCCATCGCAGGATATGGAGGAGAAAAATCAAACCCAACACCAGGATTTGAAACCAATATTAATATACAAAACCTTTCACAAGGCACACATAAAATGCTTTATCAATTAGAAACTACAGATGGGAAAATATTAGCAAAAAAGGAAGCCAACCTATTCATACAAAAAGGAGAATTCTATATCGATACACAATTTAAAATTAAAACATTTGAAGATATCAGTATTTTTGTAAGCGGTTGGGCTATGTCAAACGACCCTAACAGTCAAATGAAAATATACATTGACGGAAAAGATACCTATACCAATTTAACCAAAAGAACCAAAAGACCAGATGTACTAAAAGCCATTCAGGGATATGGGGGAGCAGCCACAAATCCAACCCCAGGCTTTGAAGGAATTTTAGATCTTACCTCTTATAAAGAAGGAGAACATACCGTAACATACCAATTAGAGCAAGCAGATGGAACCGTAATCAATAGTGAAAGCTATAGGGTAGAATTTAAAAATAGAGCAAAAGGAACATTTGATATCGACACACCAAATCCTTATAAAAAAAATACCATCCTAAAAGAGCAAACAGTAACCATAAAAGGTTGGATTATGAGCAACGATGCAAACGCTACTTTGCAGGTTCTAGTGGATGGAAACATAACAAATGCCAAAATAGAAACCAGGGAAGAAAGAGAAGATGTACAAAAAGCCATTAAAGGCTATGGCAATGAAAAAATAAATGCAGAACCAGGCTTTACCATGAAATTAGACCTATCTTCTTATCCAGCAGGAGAACATGAAATCACATATGAATTAAAAGCATCTTCTGGAGAAATATTAGGAACCAAAAAGGCAAAAATCAATCTACAAAAAGCAGAATTTTACATAGAAAAACCAACCGCTAATTTATGGGAAGTTTCCAAAATAAAGTTACAAGGCTGGATGATGTCATTTGACCCAAAAGCAACTATAAAAGTATTCATCAATGAACAAGAAGTAACAATAGAAAATAGAAAAAGAACCAAAAGACCAGATGTTATAGCAGCAATTTCTGGATATGGTGGAACAACCAATAACCCAACCCCTGGATGGGAAGGAGAAATTGATATTTCTAATATCAACAAAGGAACCCATCAATTAACTTACTGCTTAGAAGCAGAAAATGGAGAAATCTTAGCAAAACAAACCCAAGAAATAACCATAGATTGTACGCCAAAAACTATGTTAGAAATTGACACACCAGATTGGAGAGGTGTAGAAAACGTAGATGGCAAAATAACAGGATGGGTTATGACCAATGTACAAGACTATAGAATACGAGTATTTATAGACCAATATGAACGATGGGATAGCCAACACCGAGTAGAAAGACCAGATGTTTTAAATGCCATAAAAGGTTATGGAGGAGAGCAAAACAATCCAACACCTGGATTTGTAATAGACATGAAATTTGGAGACTTTAATTTAGGAAGACACACTTTAAAAATAATAGTAGAAGATCAAAAGGGGAAACAACTAGCCATAAAAACAAGGCAATTTAACACCTATATCGGTTATTCTTTGGAAGAAGGAAACTATGGGTTTAGTGGACTAAAAATAAAAGGGGATGGAAGAGGAAGTAACCTAAGATACTATAAGATAGGAAAAGGACCAAATGTATTTTTTGCAACATTTGCTGTCCATGGTTTTGAAGACAAATGGGACCATGATGGAGGAGAACTAACACAAATTGCAGAAACTTTCAAAAATCGTTTAGTAAGCGATAAAGATGCAAACATCTTAAACAAATGGACCATTTATATTTTTCCAGAAGTAAACCCAGATGGGGCAAGATACGGATGGAGTAACAATGGACCAGGAAGAAGAACCCTATATAGTTGGGCACCAGGAAATGAAGGAATAGATACAAACCGTTGTTGGCAAAATGGTAGCTATACACGTTACACAGGAAGAAATTACAATGGAACAGAAGCCTTCCAAGCTTATGAAGCAAGTTACCTAAAAGAATTCTTAGAAAGTCATAAAGCCACAAATGGGCAAACAGTATTAATTGATTTACATGGCTGGACCACTCAACTAATTGGAGATTACGGAATTTGTCACGAATGTTACGCACCCTATTTTCCAAGCAATAGCTATACAGGACGGATATGGAACAGGATACTTAGTAAATTGGGCAAGAAATTCATTAGGTGCCAATGGAAGAGCTGCCAGAACTGCTTTAATCGAGTTGCCATCAGCAGGCATTAACAGCCATCAAGACGTATTAAATGCAGGTTATGCTGACCGTTATATTAATGCAACTTTATATATGCTAAGAGTATTAGAATAAAACCATAAAGTTAGGAAGAAAAAATAAATGAAGCAAAAAAAAATAACCATAATTGCAATAGCAGTTGTAATTAGCTTGCTAGTAGTTGTACTTTTTATAGTATCACCAAAAAAGCAAGAACAAAACCGAGCACAAAAAGAAACATCTATTTCCGACCTAAAATATGAAATAGGAGCAACAGGAAAAGAAGAATTATACGAAACCCAAAAAGATGAAAAAGGAAAAGAAGTAATACAAATCAAAAAGGAGCTACTTTATAAAGTAGCATTAGCAGGAATTTTAAAAAACGAAAAGCCAATCTATGAGGAATTAGACAAAATTTTGCAAGAAAAACCAATGGATAACGGCATTTGGATAAGCCAAGAAGCAAGAAAAGACATACTATCTATGTTACAAACCTATCTAAAAAACAACTATAAAATAGATGAAAATCGGATACTTGCAATTAGAAAAACAAAATTTGCAAGAGGAAAACCAATATGATAAAATATTACAAAACTGTCTAAACAATAACAAAACCTACATCATAGCCAAAACAGGAATATGCTATACCATAGACCATATAACCGGAGAAATTGTAGAATATCCTTTTGAAAAAATGGATAGCTATCAATTGTACGAGCCAGTTGAATATGAAAGCCAAAAAATAATCATCGTAACCACAAATGAACAAAATAAATTAACAGAAGAAGAACTACTACAAGGAATTTTGGAACAAATGAATTTACAGTAAAAAACAAACCTTTATAATTAGGAGGAGAAGAAAATGAAGAAAAAAATTAGTCTAGTAATGGCAATTATTATAATAATTACGTCGTTAGTAGGAATAATGGGAACACAAGTTAATGCTTCTGACTTGGGAACATTTTATATCGATAGCCAATATAATTGTAAAACCTTTCAAGGTAGTAGTGTATTAATTAATGGTTGGATTATGACAAGTGATACAACTAGTAAAATGAAAATCTATATTGATGGAAAAGACACCAATGTAGACCTTAGCAAAAGGACCAAAAGACCAGACGTTTTATCTGCTATAAAAGGATATGGAGGAGCTTTGGCTAATCCTAATCCAGGCTTTGAAGGAATTTTAGACATTAGTTCTTACACAAAAGGAGAACACACAGTAACCTATCGTTTAGAGCAAGCAAATGGTGTTAAAATATATGAAGAAAATTATCAAGTAATTTTTGATAATGTAGCAAAAGGAACATTTGACATTGACAATCCCAATATTTATGGAGCTACGCCAACCACAAAAGAAGCAGAACTAAAAATTAATGGTTGGTTTATGACAAATGACGTATCTGCTACCATGAACATTTATGTAGATGGAACCAAAATGCCAACAACCATAAAAAGAACACCAAGACCAGATGTAATATCTGCCATAAAAGGATATGGAGACGAAGCTTTAAATCCAAACCCTGGTTTTGAAACAAGTATTGATTTATCAGGATTAAAACAAGGAAACCATAAAATAACTTACAAATTAGAAGTAAAGGGAAAAGTTTTAGCCGAAAGAAATAGTAATATTTATGTAAAAAAAGGAGAATTTTATATCGAAAGTCAATACAATCGAAAAACCTTTGAAGGAAGAACAGTAGCCATTTATGGATGGATTATGACAAGTGATACTACAAGCAAAATGAAAATATACATCGATGGAAAAGACACCAAAATAGACCTTAGAAAAAGAACCAAAAGACCAGACGTTATTGCAGGAATTTCAGGATATGGAGGAGAAAAATCAAATCCAAATCCAGGATTTGAAGGAATATTAGATATTAGCTCTTACACAAAAGGCGTACATCGAGTAACCTATAGCTTAGAACAAGCAGACGGAACCAAAATTTGTGAAGAAAATTATCAAGTAAATTTCGATAATGAAGCAAAACGGAACTTTTGATATAGACAGTCCAAACATTTATAAAGGAACCTATAATACAAAAGAAGCAGAGCTAAAAATAAATGGTTGGTTTATGACAAATGATGCAACAACAACCATGAAAATATACATCGACAATACCGCTATGAAAACTACCATAAAAAGAACAGAAAGACAAGATGTTTTATCTGCCATTAAAGGGTATGGGGACAAAGCTTTAAATCCAAATCCAGGATTTGAAACAACGATAGATTTATCTGGTGTAACAGGCGGTAACCACAAAATTACTTACAAATTAGAAACAGCAGACGGAAAAGTACTAGCCCAAAAGAGTAGTGATATTCACATAAAAAAAGGAGAATTTTACATAGAGAGTCAGTATAATTGTAAAACCTTTGAAGGAACCAAAATTCCAATTTATGGTTGGATTATGACAAGTGATACAACTAGTAAAATGAAAATATACATCGATGGAAAAGATACCAAAGTAGATCTTAGCAAAAGAACCAAAAGACCAGATGTATTGGCAGGAATCTCAGGATATGGAGGAGAAAAATTAAATCCAAATCCAGGATTTGAAGGGGTATTAGATATTAGTTCTTATAGTGAAGGAAAACATACAATCGTTTACAGTTTAGAACAAGCAGATGGAACTAAAATTTATCAAGAAACATACCAAGTAACCTTTGACAATCAGTTACGAGCAACCCTAGATATAGATGAACCAAATTGGAAAGGCGTTCCTAATGGTGATGGTAAAATAAAGGGATGGGTAATGACCAATGCAAAAAACATTAGAATTCGTGTATTTATAGACCAATACGAAAGATGGGATAATCAATATAGAGAAGCAAGACCAGACGTTTTAGCAGCAATTACTGGCTATGGAAGCAAAGAAAACAATCCATTACCAGGATTTGTAATAGATATGAAATACAGTGATTTTACTCTAGGATCTCACACCTTAAGAATTGTAATAGAAGATGAAAACAGAAACCAGTTAGCGGTAAAAACAAGAGAATTTACCATTTATGATGGCTCAAATGGGATAGGAGCTTTCCCAGAAAGTTATCAAATCATGTTAAACAAATTAGTACAACAAAAAGGTATGACAAATTGGAAATTCGTACCAGTCTATACAGGACTTGATTGGAACAGTGTTACCAGCACAAGCAATGAAAACCAATGCTTAAAAAATCTTGTACATGAAAGCAGTCCATCTACTTGGCAATGCTCTTGTGGAAGAAAAGGAGACGTAGAATATGTATGTGCTTCTGGAAGAATTGTAAATTACTTTATGGATCCAAGAAACTTCTTAACCCAAAAAGCCATATTCCAATTCCTAGACTTAACACAAAACAAAGTATCATTGGACCAAATTCAAGCCAATGTAGGAGGAACCTTCCTAGAAGGAAGCGTAAACCGGAGTATCTTATTCACAAATGCTATATGAAGCACAAGAACAATCTGGAGAAAATGCCTTTAGCATTATGAGTCGTATTTTCCAAGAAATCGGAAGAGGAAAACCAGGTCAGCCACCAGCAATGGTAAGTGGAAACGATAAAAACTACCCAGGTGTATATAACTTCTTTAATTATGGGGCAACCGATGGACCAGGAAATACTTTAAGAGGCTTACAATTGGCTCAAAAATTAGGTTGGACAAACCCAAGAACAGCCTTAATAGAAGGATCAAAATTAATAGCCAATGATTATATTGTAAAAAATAAACAAAATACAAAATACCTATTTAAATTTGATGTAACCCATGAAGGTGGACTATATAACCATCAATACATGAGCAATACCCAAGATCCTAACAGCCAAGCATCTATTTTATTTAGTGCTTACAATAAAGGAAGCCTAAATACAAACCTAGTTTTTGCCATTCCAGTATACAACAATATGCCAGCCTATGTAAAACTTCCAAGTGACTTAACAGGAGATTTATACTATGTAAGCTCTGACTATGATTCTGTAGGATTCCGTTCAGGACCAGGCGTAAATTATGCAGCAGTAAGTGGCTGTGAACGATTAAGAAAAGATAGTGTAGTAAAAATGTTACAAAAAGGTATAAATGGATGGGCAAAAATTGAATACGATGGAAAAATAGGATATATGACAGAAGAATACCTAACACCTGTTAATACCAAAAAGGATTAATTCTTTTCGGGCAAGAGGAAGGATAAAATAAAAAATGAAAAAAATAAAAAATAATATCATATTACTAGTATGGGGGTTACTATTACTAGTAATGACAAAAAGTTATGCCATTGAAGACACACGCTTACAAAGCTTAAAAATAACACCAGAAGGAACAGGACTTAGTCCTGCTTTTTCTGGTGATAGTTATCAATATGAATTAACCGTAGAAAACGAAATTACAAGTGTAGAAGTGGATGCCAAACCAAGCAACCCACAAAGCAAAGTAGAAATAACAGGAAATAACAACTTAGAAGAAGGTAGCAATTTAGTAAAAGTAAAAGTAATTGCCAATGAAGAAGAAAGTAGCAGTTATTCTATATTTATTACAAGAAAATCACCTTCCATTGGAGAAATGGACATCATTCCCAATGTCATAGAAGAAAATCCAAATAAAAAGTTACAAGTAACAGGAATTATATTAGATGAAACATCTAATTTGTTTATCCATCCAGAATATAATCCTGATATACATGATTACACACTAGAATTAAAAGGAGATGCTACGTCTATTCCCTTAACAATAGCAACCAACAAACAAGAAGCTAACATAGAAATAAAAGGAAATGAAAATCTAAAAGATGGAAAAAATACCATTCAAGTAAAAGTAACAGAAGGGCAAGAAAAATTAGAATATACCATTGTCGTGTATAAAAATATAGAAGCACCAAAGGCAGTAGAAGAAAAAAACAAAGAACCAAAAGAAATAATTTTTTCTATCGTAGTTATCCTAATTATAGTTATGGCATTTATAAGTATAGTAGTTATAAGAAGAGTCAGGAAAGGAAAAGAAAACAGCTAGTATGAAAGAAAAAATCAGAAAATTAAAAAGAAATTTACACATCAAGAAAATAAGAAAAAAGTTAAAAAATGAGAATTTTACTATAATAACCAATAATTGTATGGCAGGTTTTATTTATCATGATTTAGGATGTAAATTCTTAACTCCAACCATAAATCTTTTTATGGGAACAGAAGACTTTGTAGTATTTGCAAAAGAACTCAAATATTATGCAGAATGTGATTTAGTGGAATATAAAGATGATACAAAAAACTTTCCAGTAGGAAAATTACAAGCAAAAGATAAAGAGCATAAAGATATTATTATCAATTTTAATCATTATGATAATTTTCAACATGCCAAAGAGAAATGGCAAACTCGATGTAGACGAATTAATTATAGCAATATATGTGTTATGATGGAATTTTATGATGATGTCTATGACGAAAAATCGTTACAAGATTTTCAAGAAATTCCGTACAAGAGTAAAATAATATTGACCCACAAACCATATCCTAATATAAAAAATACATTTGCTGTCAGTTGTTATGAAAATAATATGCCAAGAGCAAAATTATTTGAAATAAATGAAAAGACAGGAAAAAGATATTTAGACGAATTTGATTATATCAAATTTATTAATCAGATAAACATGTAAAATTGGAGGAGGACTAAAATGAAAATATTAGTAACAGGGGCAAATGGAATGCTTGCCAAATCGGTTAAAAAAAGACTAGAAAAAGGAAATGAGCTAATTTGTACAGATAAAACCGAGTTAGACATAACAAAGGAAGAAGAAGTTGCCCAATACATCCAAAAAGCAAAACCTGATTACATTATAAACTGTGCAGCATATACAGCAGTAGATAAAGCAGAAGAAGTAGGAGAACTGGTAAAAACAATCAATGCCAAGCGGTCCAGAAAACTTAGCAAAAGCTGCTAAGCAAAACAATAGTACCTTAATTCATATTAGTACAGATTATGTCTTTGGAGGAGAACTAGACATCGAAAAAGATTATAAAGAAGAGGATGAAAAAGATCCTGTAACTGTCTATGGAATAACAAAATTACAAGGAGAAGAGCAAATTAAGAAAAACACTGACCAATATTATATCTTTAGAACAGCTTGGCTATATGGGGAAGGAGCCAACTTTGTTAGAACTATGATAAAATTAGGACAAGAAAAAGACGAAATAAATGTAGTAGCTGACCAGCATGGATCGCCAACTTATGCGAAGGACCTAGCAAACATCATAGCCGAAGCCATCGAAAAACAAATACCATATGGTGTCTATCATGCCACAAACCAAGGATATACAACATGGTATGATTTTACAAAAGCAATTTTCGAATACACAGGAATTTTATGCAAAGTAAATCCTGTTACAACAGAAGAATATATAAAAATAATGAAAATAACTCAAGCCAAAAGACCCAAAAATTCACAACTATCAAAAGAAAAATTACTGGCACAAAATATTGCTATACCAAAATGGGAAGATGCCTTAAAAAGATACTTAAAAGAAGAAGGAAAAATGTAGAAAGTATTTATATTGTAAGAAGGGAAGGATAGAAAAATGAAAAAAAGAAAAGGTATCATATTAGCAGGAGGAACAGGAAGTAGGTTATATCCTTTAACCATTGCCATTTCCAAACAAATTATGCCAGTCTATGACAAACCCATGATATATTATCCAATTTCTGTATTAATGGAGGCACAAATAAAAGAAGTATTAATTATATCAACTCCTAGAGATATGAAGGTATTTCAAGAATTATTAGGAGATGGTTCACAATGGGGAATGAACTTTGAATATAAGGTGCAAGAAAAGCCAAATGGTCTAGCAGAAGCCTTTATTATTGGAGAAGAATTTATTGGCAAAGACAATGTAGCCATGATTTTAGGAGACAATATGTTTTATGGTTCCCATTTAAAAGAAATACTAAAAAAAGCCAATAGAAGGCAAGAAGAAGCTACCATATTTGGTTATTATGTTAAAGACCCAAGAGCCTATGGTGTAGTAGAAATAAATAAAGAAGGAAAAGCGATATCTATTGAAGAAAAACCAAAAGATCCAAAATCCAACTATGCCGTTCCAGGTTTGTACTTTTATACCAATGAAGTAGTAGAAATTGCCAAAAAAATAAAACCTTCCCCAAGAGGTGAACTAGAAGTTACTACTATTAATGAAGAATACATGAAACAAGGAAAATTATTTGTTGAAAAACTAGGTAGTGGAATGGCATGGTTTGATACGGGAACACATGATGCTTTATTAGAAACAGCAAGTTTTGTACAAACCATTGAAAAAAGACAAGGAATACAAGTAAGTTGCCCAGAAGAAATAGCCTATAAAAATGGCTGGATAACAGCAAACGAGTTAGAAAATTTGGCAGACAAATACATGAAAACGGAATATGGAAGATACCTAAAAGATATTGCAACCAACCAATTCTAAATAAGGAGGAAAAACAATTGGAAAAATTTAAAAAAATCAAAACCTCAATCGATGATGTATACATTATAGAACCTACCGTATTTGGAGATGATAGAGGATATTTCATGGAAACTTATAGCAAAAAAGAATTTGCTAAAATTGGTTTGCATTATGATTTTGTACAAGATAATCAATCCAAATCCAAAAAAGGTGTTTTAAGAGGATTGCATTTTCAAAAAGAAAACACACAAAGTAAACTAGTAAGAGTCATCAAAGGAGAAGTATTTGATGTAGCAGTAGACTTAAGACCCAAAAGCAAAACCTATGGAAAATGGGAAGGGGTAATATTGTCAGAAGAAAATAAAAAAATGTTTTTAATTCCAAAAGGATTTGCCCACGGTTTTTTAGTATTATCAGAAGAAGCGGAATTTACTTATAAATGTGATGATATTTACAATGGCGAAGCAGAAGGTGGACTTGCTTGGGATGACGAAGAAATAGGAATTAACTGGCCACTTCGGAGACATCAAAAAAGAAGAGCTTATCACTTCACCCAAAGATGCCAATTGGCCACACTTAAAAGAATTAAAAAATACGGAATTATTTAAAAATCTCTAAAAAGAAAGGAAGATAAATTTTGAGTAAAAATGTATTAATAACAGGAGCAGCAGGATTTATTGGAGCAAATTTTGCCGAATATTTTGTACAAAAACATTCCGATTATCATGTTTTTGTAGTAGACAAATTAACTTATGCAGGAAACATAGAAAATCTAAAAAAAGTAGAAGATAAAATAACCTTCATAAAAGCAGACATCTGTGATTTCGAAAAAATGAACGAAATTTTTGAAAAATATGATATAAATGGAGTGATTCATTTTGCTGCAGAATCTCATGTAGATAATAGCATCAAAAATCCATTTATCTTTACCAAAACCAATGTAATAGGAACCCATACTTTGTTAGAAGCAGCAAAACAAAAATGGGGAGAGGGGTCATCTAACAAGTTTGTTCATATATCAACAGATGAAGTATATGGTTCATTGGGAGAAGAAGGCTATTTTACGGAAAAATCTCCTATCAAACCAAGTAGTCCTTATTCAGCATCAAAAGCAAGTTCAGATTTAGTAGCCTTGGCCTATAAAGAAACCTATAAAATGAATATCAATGTAACGAATTGTTCTAACAATTATGGACCTTATCAACATCATGAAAAATTAATACCACATATGATAAAACTAGCCCTAAAAAACGAAAAATTACCTGTATATGGAGAAGGATTAAACATTAGAGATTGGCTATACGTAGAAGACCACTGTGAAGCAATTGATTTAGTATTCCATAAAGGAATAGCAGGTAAAAGATATAATATAGGAGGTCATAACGAAAAAAGAAACCTTGAAATTGTAAAATTAATCTTGCAAAGACTAGGAAAATCAGAAGATTTAATTCAGCATGTTACCGACAGAAAAGGACATGACTATCGTTATGCCATCGATCCAACCAAGATAAAAAACGAACTAGGTTGGGAGCCAAAAACAAAATTCGAAGATGGTATTGTAAAAACAATCGATTGGTATTTACAAAATCCAGAATGGCTGGGTAAATAAGATGAAACAAGCAAAAAAAATAATAACAAAGGAAGTAATGTTGTATGTTATATTTGGGTTACTTACAACTTTTGTAAATATAGGGGTTTTTTATTTCTTAAGGTATCTTGTAAAATGGAATGAAAATATTTCTAATTTAATAGCCATTATAACATCTATAGTAGTTGCTTACATAACCAATAAAAATTATGTATTTCATTCAAAAGCTAATAGCACAAAAGAAAAAATGAAAGAGTTTTTGAAATTTATAACAGGAAGAATATTAACTATGCTACTTGAATTTTTAGGTGGATTACTATTATTTGAAACCGACATTTCCGAGATAGCAAGTAAAATATTCTTAACAGCAATTGTTATTATTCTTAACTATTTTATGAGCAAATTTTTTGCATTTTCTAATGGAAAAAAATAAAAACCAAAAAAATGACAAAAAACAACACAAAACCAAAAAAATGTGATATGATAGATTTAAATAAAAATGAAAAAAGGAGATAGAAAAACCATGAAAAATATTAAAATATTTGCTTGTCCAACAGCAGAAGAATTTACCAAAGAAATATGTGATTGTTTAGGCGTAGAAATGGGGAAAATAAACCACCAAAAATTTTCAAATGATAATAACTTTGTTCAAGTATTAGAAACAGTAAGACAAAAAGATGTCTATGTGGTACAAACATGCCAACCACCAGTAAACGAAAGAATTATGGAATTACTAATTACCATCGATGCCATCAAAAGAGCATCAGCCAAAAATATCAATGTGGTTTTACCATATTATCCATACTCAAGATCAGACAAAAAAGACCAACCACGTATTCCCATTACCGCTAAATTAATGGCTCAGCTTTTAGAAGCAGCAGGAGCAACAAGAGTTATTACTTGCGATTTACACAATCCTGCTATACAAGCATATTTTAATATTAATTGTGATAGACTAACAGCAGAATATCTATTAGAAGAATATTTCAAAAAAAAGAACCTAGAAGATATGGTAATCGTTGCAACAGATGCAGGAAGTTCTAAAAAAGCGTATAAATATTCTCAATTTTTTGGTTGTCCCATTGCATTAGTAGATAAAAGAAGAGACGACAATAACGATAGAGCAATTGCAGGAACGATAATAGGAGAAGTAAAAGACAAAAATGCCATTATCTTTGACGATGAAATAGCAACAGCAGGATCTATGATGGAGACAGTAAAAGTATTACAAAAATTTGGTGCAAAAAACATCTATGCTGGAGGAACCCATGGAATTTTATCAGGACCTGCTATTGAAAGAATCAAAAATTCTGGCATCAAAGAAATGGTAGTAACTAACACGGTTCCTGTACCAGAAGAAAAAAGAATAGATAACTTAACGGTATTATCCATAGCACCACTATTTGCAGAAACCATAAAACGTATCAACGAAGAAAGACCACTAGGAGAATTATTTGACATATAAAAATAAAAAGGATGAAGTAAATGAAAAAAATCAGCATAATCATTCCAACATACAATGAAGAAGAAGCGTTGCCAATCTTATATGAAAGACTAAAAAAAATAAGGGAGGACATGAAAAACTATGAATTTGAGTTTCTTTTTGTAAATGATGGAAGTAAAGATAAAACCATAGAAATCATAAAAAAATTAAGACAAGAAGATAGCAAAGTATGCTATGTAGACTTTTCCAGAAACTTTGGAAAAGAAATAGCCATGATAGCAGGGCTAGACTATGCTAAGCGGGGATTGTGTTATCTTTATGGATGCAGACTTGCAAGATCCGCCAGAATTAATCCCAGAATTAGTTAAATACTGGGAAGAAGGATATGATGATGTCTATGCCAAAAGAAGAACAAGAAAAGGAGAATCCTGGCTAAAAAAATTCACCTCTAAAATGTATTATAAAGTATTACAACACCTAACAAAAGTAGAAATCCAAAAAGACACAGGAGATTTTAGACTATTAGACAGAAGATGTGTCAATGCCTTAAAAAAATTAAGAGAGTCCCAAAGAAACACAAAAAGTATGTTTAGTTGGATTGGTTACAAGAAAAAAGAGGTTCTGTATGATAGAGAAACGAGAGTAGCAGGTTCTACCAAGTGGAGTTACATGAAACTAATCAACTTAGCAATGGACGGTATTACCTCTCTTACTACTTCGCCATTAAGATTATCTACTTTTATTGCAATTCCTACATTTATGCTATTATTTGTATATTTTGTCTATGTTATAGCAAAATGTATCATGATACACCAGCCAATACAAGCTTACCAAGCTATTATACTTTTAATTTTGTTTTTTTCAGGTGTTCAAATTTTATTGTTTGGTATCGTAGGCGAATATTTGCGGAAGAATTTTTAATGAGACTAAAAATAGACCTTTATATTTAGTAAATGAATACAATGGAGAAAAGGAAATGAATGAGATTCTATAAAAAGGAAGTTGAAGGAAATGGATAAATTAAATAAAGAAGCATTTAGAAGATATTTCTTCTATGGAGACGAAAATCCAGAAGGAACATTAGAAGGGATTATGTTTTTTACTTATCGAAATATGGAAACAGAACCAAAAGGTAATGAACAAGACATCATAAAAAAATTTATTCAAGAAGTTAAACCATTATATAGGCAATATTATCGATTTGTGGAATTAAATAATAGATGTAATATATATAATTACAAAAAAGAAGAAAGTGATAAAGAATTAGAGCAAAAAATTTCTCAAAAAATAGAACAATTAAGAAATATAGAGGAAATAGTAACAGAAGAAGAAATACAAGCTAAAATTTGGATGAAAACCAAACAAAGAAATGCAATCCTAGCAATGTGTAAAGGGAAAGAAGACGAACATAAAAAGTGGATAGTATTCTTAGGGGAAAAAATAAGAGAACCATATCCAAAAGAAATTAAAGAAAAGCAAGAAGAATGGAAAGACAAAAGAAGACAAGAGTGGCAAGAAGAAACTTTGAATATTGAAAGAAGAATAAGAGAAGAACTGGAAAAAAGAAGAACAAAGAGATTAATGATAGGAAAAGACCAATTAAGATATTCCTATCAAGAATGTCATAAATATGCACACATTCCAGAAGGAGGAATAACAAAAGAACAACACAAATCAATGCAACAATATGTAGAATATGATAAAAAAGCATGGGGAAAAGACGAAAACGGAAAAACATACCATGCAGAAGACGTAAAAAACGAATACATTCATAACAGTTTAAGGCATTGGACAGAAGATGTATATGATATATTAAAAATATTAGTACAAATTGAAGAAACAGATGGTAAAGCCTACACAGACTTATGGCTTAGAACGAGACAGAATAGAGCTGAAAATGGAACCATAAAAGGAATCACAACCGAGGAAATAGCAAAAATAAATCATGCTTGTGAAAGAATGAAAAAAATAAGATTGGAAGAAGAAATCCAGGATGAAATTGAAATGTAAGGATAGAAAGATAAAATCAACATTCTGATAAAATTTTACACATGAGGTTGACAAACTAAAATGTTTGTTATATAATTCTCTTAAAGTGGAGGTGAAGAGAATGGAAAAAATATTAGAAACCATCTTAGAAGCGGTACAAAGCACAAAAACTGAATTACGCGAAGAGATGCAAGACATGAAGCAAGAACTAAGGCAAGAAATTGATGACAAAATTAGTCAACAAACCAAAGAAATAGCAAAAGAACTAAATCAAATCGTAATCATGCAAGAAAGAAGAGACAATGAATTTCTAAATCAACAACAACAAATGTTAAAAGAAATACAAGAAATAAAAATTGGATTTAAAAATCATGAATACAGAATAGCTAAATTAGAATATGCACAAGAAAAAGCAAGTTGATATTTAACATCAACTTGCTTTAGTAATGTGAAATAAACTAATCTTTTTCTAACTCTTGTTCTTCATTAGCACGTTCTTTAATATCACTAGTAGAAGTGGTATAGGGAAGTCGGATTTTTCTGGAGTAATGAGCCATTTGTTCTATTATTTCATCAATTTTTTCTTTTTCAAGACCACTATTTTTTAAAATAGTTTGCATATCACTTTGATGTAGTGTAATATTGGGGTCTTTTTCTTGAATTTTTTCAAGACGTTTTAATAAAATATCAGAAAGACATGTAGTTTCATCACCTTTTAAAAGTACCTCTCTAAAATTATCTAATAATTTTTTTACATTAACAAAAGCTGTATTTTTATTAACACGTGAATGGGTAGAAGAGATAGCAGATAGACGAGGTGAATGATATTGGGCAAAAATAGGAAGATATGTTTCTAGTGAATAAGAAAAAGTTTCACCTTTTTCTTCATAGTAATTGCCATCTGTCCCTTTTTTTAATACGGTATGTTCATTTTCGTAATACTCCTTTATTTGAATATTTTTTAGAGCAGCCTCAAGATTTCTTCTTAGTCTTTTTTGTTCAGGTGTTAAGGCGTCTATTGGGGTAGCAAATAATCTCTTCTTTTGCGCCACTGGGGTTGAATCTAGTATATGAATTGCATTTTCCAAAATAGTTTTATAATTTTTACTATCTTTAAATTCTTCTCTTAACTCAAAAAAAGGAGAAATATCAATTTGTTTATTTTCCAGAAGGTTATGGGCATAACTACCATCTTTAGAAGCTTTATACCTTGCATATGACAAAAACTGTATCTCCATTTTTCTGCCATCAGGCATTTGAACAATTCCAAAAAGAGCAACATAGCCTTTTCTTTTTTTCTTTGGTTCAAGAGAAAGCATCTTTACATTTAAGTGATCTCTTAAAACATTTTCATTCATAAAATTTTTGTCTTTTAAAATCTGAGGTGCCATAAGTTCTAAAGCAGCAAATTCAAGTTTATCATCTATTCGGTTATCAAATTCTATAAATAAAGACATTAATTCATCTTGATAACCGAGCATGTTCTTCATAACTTAAATCTTTCTTAAAATTATTTGCCTTTAAACGACTGCGATAAGTCTTTAAAGAAGTATCTAAAAGCTTAGAAAAACAAGTCCCTGGATCATCCTTATCTTTTGGTTTAAATAAGATACCTTTATATTCTTCCGAACATTTTGGATAAGTAAGGTGTTGCAATCTATCTAACAATTCAATCTTTAACTGCAAGTAGTCCTCTTCGGTAAAATCTAAAAAAGAAGAGGGATCATGCAAAAAATCATGTAAAGGATGAAAAATATCAAGATTTTCTTTTTTTTGTTTTCGATATTGTATAAATTCTTGTCCTTTTTTTGTTTTTTTCATTTCTTTATTAATATGAAAAGTCTCAGCAATACCTGTTGTGTAAACAGTATAACCAGAAAAGTCGTCTGAAACCTTTTGCAAATTAAAATTATTGGATAAATCCGCATAACTAATTCCTTGTTCAAAATTCGAAGGAACTACATTGGTAAGAGATTTCATAAATTCTTTTCTTAAATTATCTGTTGTACTTTTTGGTCCCTTTTGTCTTCCTGTAGTGGCAATATGCACTTTTGAACTCAAATTTTTTGATTGGATATAATAACTAGATTGAACATCTTCATTATTTTGAATGTTTTCAGAGTGTTTTGTGTATTCATCCACAATATCATTAACCGCTTTTTCAATAAATTTTATTTCTAATTTAAATTCTGTAGAATCTTTTTCTTTTTTTACTAATTTTTCAATTTCTATAGGATATTTTTTAGCAATAATAATTTTTAACTTTTCCATTTCTTTTTCAGTAACAGGGCAAGTTTTTGGATCTTCCAAATAAGCTAAAAATAGCTCTTTTATATATTCTTCAAAGGATTGAATAACGTCTTTGGTCACAGGAAAGCCGTAATAAATCAGCTACTTCTTTAGAAAAATTAGCATTAACTATCTTTTTTAATTTTTTCTGTCGAGTAGACGATATTTGACGGTCATTTTTAATTTCTGTTAAAAGACCATATAAATCAAAAAGAGAAGAGGAATTAAACGCATCAATTAGCGTCTCATCTTCAGTTGGAATTACTCGAATGGTTTTTAAATATTCATTAAATTCTTCTCTCGTTTTTAAAGGATAAGCCATAAAATCACCTCTATACCTATTATACCATAAACTAACATAAAATGGAATACTTTGGTAATAATTTGACAATCCCAAAAAACGTCTATATAATATAAAAAAATAAATAAAAGAGGAAGCAAAAATGAACAAAATCGAATTATTAGCCCCAGCAGGGTCATTTGAAAAAGCAAAAACAGCCTATCTATATGGAGCAGATGCCGTATACTGTGGTACTTCAGAACTTTCACTAAGAGCAAGAGCAGACATGAAAAATGACGACCTAGAAAAGACTATAAAATATGCTCACGAAATAGGCAAGAAAATATATGTAACACTAAATATATTTGCATGGGATGACAAATACAAAGAAATCATAGAAATGGCAAAAAAATTGGAAGAACTAAAACCAGATGGAATTATTGCAGCAGATGTAGGAGTAATCGAAATATTAAAAAAATATGCACCATCTGTACCAATCAATGTAAGTACACAAGCCAATATTATAAGCCTTCATGACTGTAACTTTTGGTATAAAAATGGAGCCAAAAGAGTGATAATGGCAAGAGAAATGAATAAAGAGCAATTACGGTTACATCATGGAAAATAAGCCAAAAGATTTAGAAGTAGAAATTTTTGTCCATGGTGCCATTTGTTTTGCTTTTTCAGGAAGATGTTTTTTAAGTGACTTCTTATCTTGCAGAAGTGCTAACTTAGGAGATTGTGTACAAAGCTGTAGATGGTCTTACAATTTATATGCAGAAGAAAAAAACAATCCAGGAGAATTCATGCCAATTGAAACTAGCCAATATGGAACCAGTATTTTTTCTTCCAAAGATTTATGCTTAATGAAAGAATTACCAGAAATTATTGAAATGGGAGTAGACAGCCTAAAAATAGAAGGAAGACTAAAAACAGAGTATTACATAGCAAGTGTCGTAAATGCCTATCGAAATGCTATTGACGATTACCAAAAGGACCCTAAAAATTATAATGTTACGAAATATCTAGCAGAACTAGAAAAAGTAAAAACAAGAGGACTAACCACCTTTTATTTTAATGATAGAAATAATAATGATATCCAAGAATATGGGGGAAAACAATACAATGAAAATTATGAATTTGGAGGAAAAGTAGTAGAATACGAAGAAGAAAAGTCAATTATTGAAATTAGAAATAAACTGCAAGTAGGGGATACCTTAGAAATCATTGTTCCAAATCAAATAAAGCCATATGAATTTAAAATAGAACAATTATGGGATATAGAAACAGACGAGGAAATCGTGGAGATAAGCCCAGGAGTAAAGGGACAAAAAGTTAAAATGAGATTGCCAATTAGGTGTCAAAAAGATTGGATTATTAGAAGGAAAAAATAAAAAATGGCAGGCAATAATTCCTAGTAAATCCAACCAAAGAACGTAAGGGGATGTCTTAGGACATTTCCTTTGTTCTTTTTTCTAATAAAGAAGCAATCATAAAGCCGGAATAAACAAGACAACACACCAATAACAACATCTAATGAACAAGAAAAAGAAGGTAACAGTACAAAAATAGAGCCAACTGTAAAACCGACAATACAATAAAAAGTAGGAGCATAAAAATGCTCTAGCAAAAATTTGGTTAATTTCATAAAGCAAAAGCCACCTAAGAAAACGCCGATGCCAATTGGAATTAAAACAGGGAAATATAAGCCAGATACAGAAGAAAGATAAATAGGATAAACACCAAAAAGCATCAAAATAATAGTGCTGCTAACACCGAGGAACCACAATGCCAACCGACATAAAAAAGCCACACATAACAAGATAAAAGAAGCTAACATTTTCTAAAGTAGAACCGAATAGTTAAAGTATTTTCTAACAAGATGCAAGCAATACCAATCAAAAAAGCAAGCAAAAAGAAAAAGCAAAATTGGGGTTTAAAGGCTTGTTTTTGATTAATTTCTTTTAATAAAGCAGGAATACTTCCTAAAATTAATCCAATAAAAATAGATTTAGTTTGGATAGGAAACTGGTATAAACAATAATTTAAAATATTACCCAATAAAATAACACCAAATCCACAGCCAATTAAGATGGGAAAAAGAAATTTAAAATTATTTTTTATATCTTTAAAAAAATTTAAAATACTATCTAATAATTTTTCGTAAATGCCAAAAATGACACAGAAAACACCGCTACTAATTCCTGGAAGAATAGCGCCGCTACCAATAGCAATACCTATTAAACATTTAACTATAAAATTCATTCGTTACTAACACCTCAAAGATTATTGTATGAAATAAATAATATATTATTACTTGAAATAGTATGAATTTTAAGGCGAAGGTATAGAAAAAATAGAAATCAAAAATAGCAATTAACAAAAATGGCAAAAAAATTTAAAAAATTTAAAAAAAACTATTGACAAAGAGATTAAAAAGATTTATAATCTATAATTGTTAAGGGGAAATATTCGCAGGTGTAGTTCAATGGTAGAACCTCAGCCTTCCAAGCTGATGACGTGGGTTCGATTCCCACTACCTGCTCCATTAGAGAAGTCATTGTATTAGAAAGAGATCTAGTATGATGGCTTTTTAGTTGTGTTTTGAAGTTAGAAATTTGACAATTTTATGTAAATATGTTATAATATAATTAACAACCAATTATTTGTTTTCTTTCTAAGTTTTATCGAGAAAACATGTGACAACAATAAGGAGGAATAAATATGGAAAATATGGGTATTCAGGAACTGACAAAAGAGTTAAAAAAGCTCAATCCGAACATTGAAGTACGCTTTAAAGCAGACACTTATCCAGCAATTATCATTGCAAGGTGTTCTGACTGTTCTAAGCTTAATCTTCCAGTGGGCTACTACTACAATGACAAGAATGGGCTAACAAACAAACATAACACTGCTTCTGGACAGTATGAAAGCTTTGAGCTGATGACTGAGTATGATTACCTTGCAATGTTGGCATAACAGCGTGTCCCCGTTGATATTTAATCAATGGGGATTTTTCCATTTTTATAGATGAAAAACTTTCTACGCTAATCAGTAACGCACAAAGAAATTAGAAATTGCCATTTTATTGCTCAATTTTGGTATGATTTTACTCAATAAATACTCCACTGAATATTATTCATTTAGTAAGTAAAAATTAACCCCAATATAGATAATCAATCCTATGGGGAGTAACTACTCTCAAAATTCCTTTTCTACCATTCAAAATTATAGAATGCATTCGTGATGCATACAAAATGCATATGGCTTAAATTCCGCATGATACGAGAAAAAATTAGGGTTTTAAGTCAAAATTACCTAAAAATTTAAGAAAAATACCTTGTAAATGCGTTATAGTTCTAGTAGTATAATCTTCTTTAAAGCAGAAATAGCAAGGATTTGATGTCCTACAAAAAAATTACCTGCTCCATTAAGTAAAATCGTCGCACCAGACGAAAGTATTGAAAAATCAACTGTAAAGGTTGATTTTTTCTATTTTGTAGAAATTTTCGACTGTAAGGAAGAAAAGCTTCGTACAAAATAGTTATGCGAACATTACAAATTCTTAAAGCTTTGCTTTTTTAGAATTTGTTAGTCCGTTTTTTGTCGCCTTTATCTTGATTTCTTAGCTGTAGCATTTTTAATGCGTACAGATAAGTTATGCAGTTGCAAAAGGAAAGATGGTGTGGTATGATTAGTATCGTTAAGAAGAACAAGATTAAAAGAGAATTGCTCTCTAAAATTGAATGGGCTTGTAGTTTGAATGCTATAAAACTTGAACACGAAATGATATTGTAAGTTAAGGATTTATGTAGGAGATTTAAGGTATAAATACGCTTTATCCCAATTAAGAGACTACATAGAAAGGCTACAATTTTAGAGTTTTTTGTGCCTTTCCGTTTAATATTACAAGACCTAATAAAGAAATTGAAATAAAATTAAACAAAGAAAAACAAAAACTAATTCGATTAGTTGCAGTAAAAAGTGATAAAAAATTTTCAAAATCTAAAAAAGAAAATTATAAAATTGAAGCAATAATAAGTAGTCAAAAATAAAGAAATAGTATGAAAGATTTAATCTTGAAATGATTTTTGTACTGCTATATATTTTCTAACAAGCACTGAATTTTTCCTTCCTAGTCAAAATTCGAAATTTGGGACTAAGTCCCAAGCCCTTTATAAAATTTTAATTTAGTGATAAAATTATTATATATTGAAATAATTAGTTAAAATTTGTGTACAAGGTGATAAGATGTGGTATAATGTTTTCAAGAGGTAAAACAAATGAAAACATTATTTGAAAGATTTGAAGAACCAAGAGATATAAGAGAAAAAATATAAATTAATAGATATATTAATAATGACAATATATGGAATATTATGTGGTTACACTGGAGATTAGATGTAATATTAAATGAAGACCATTCAAGAAATAGAATAGGAAATTCAATAAATAAATTAGCAATTATTAGAAAAATAGTATTTAATTTAGCAAGTCTAGATACTAGGTATTACTTCATAAATTTTTAAGCGATTACCATAATTTGGTTGCAAAATTATGTGAAATATGATATTATTAATATAAGGGTAATTTACCAAAGTAACCAAATTCCATGACACAAATTAATGTTAATCAAAAGACAGGAGGAAAAAATATGTACAAATTTATTATGATTGGTCGGAGTAAAAAAGATAATGGAGAAGTAAGAAGGCTGGTATGGATAAAGGGAACCATTCAGAGGGAAGAGACAAATAAGGCTGATATCAAAGAAACTCTTAAGAAAAGTTTTGAGAGAGTTTTAGTAGGATCGGATCCTAGTTTTATCTGGCGAGACATTACTCTGACACATAAAAAAAGCAAAAAAAGCAAAAAAAGCAATGAAATCCAGGTTAAAGATTTGCAGGAATGGAATCTGGCTTGGGATTATGACGATTTTGATCTTGAGGATAAATTGTTTAAAGAAAGTTCTGAAGATACTCAAGAGTATATCAAAAGGATTAATGAAAAACTTTTGGACCCTGAAAATTAAACCAAAGAGAGTGTCATAAAATAAAACCAAGCAACAAAAGTTCCAGCTCGATAAAGGGTTGGAACTTTTGTTATGTTAAAATTATACATTAATTGATTATTGAATATCATTTCACTATTGAATTAACATTAAATGATGAATTGTGTATATGGACTGAATAGTACAAGTAAATCTCTTTTCAATGTCATTGTTTAAATTACAGTGGCGTTTTTCTACAAAAAAATTGCTATAAATACTTTCATTAAATTCATTTATTAAATTTAAGAGTGTACATTAAAAAATGTATGCTATATTAATTTTAACAGTTGATGAGTCAATTATTTTTTTGAGCAAAATGTGGGAGGAACACTATGAAAAATAGGCATATTTTTCGCAAATAACCTCCTAAAATGCTCCATTAGAGAAGTCATTGTATTAGAAAGAGGTCTAGTATGATGGCTTTTTAATTAGGACTAACACTTAAATACTTACTCCAAATTATGCATTATTATATAAGTCATAAAAACTTGATTGTAACTCTAATTGCTGTATTTTTGAATATTTAGTTGTATTTTGATATATGTTTGTGTTATAATACTTGTAAATTTATTATATGAGGAGGATTAAATGAAAGAATTATTAGATAGTTTTTCTCGTAAAGTTGAATATGATTATGACTTACAGAATAAACATCTTTATAAGAAAAAAGCAGGAAAAGCAAAAGAATATTATCAATTAGCTTTTGATGAAAACTTAGATGAAGATTTAAAAGTATTGCATAAAATGTATAAAAACGACATGCCTTTTAGAATTTATGGTTTACATACAAATTTATATATAACATCTAATGGATATAATGGCTTATTTATTGATGTAGATATAAAAAATTCAAAAATAAAATTTAAACGAGAAACAGAAGAATTTATTGTAACATCTAATCTTACAGTAAGTGCACTTGTTAACTATACAAAAGAGATGGGTTATGATTTTTCACCATTAACAGGTATACCAGGAGTTGTTGGAGGAGGAGTTGTTGGAAATTCAAGTTATCCAAGCGTAATTGATAAAGATTACTCAAAACATTTCTCAGATTTTGTAAAAAAAATAGTTGTCTATGATTTTGAAATTGGAAATTTTATAGAGCTAATTCCAGATGATAATTTTTTTGGTATTAGGGATAGTTTTTTAAAACAAGCAAATAAAATAAAGACAAAGTACTTTGTAAAAGAAATTGTATTAAAAGCAGATTATATAGGAAAAGAAAAAGTTAACAGATTCTATAATGCTCAAATAGAACACAGAAAAGAAGCATTAAAAATCGACTATGCAGAAGGTAATGCAGGAAGTTTTTTTGCCAATCGCCATATAAGAAATCATGTTGGAAAAGCAATGACGGGTTTGCTCTTGGAAAATCCTTCTATAAACATTAATGTAAATGGTGCAACATTTAGTCCAGATGGGAATATGCAATTTAGGACAGAACCTAATACTACAGACAAGGATGTTGCTAAATTTTTCCGACATGTAACAAATAAAGTAAAAGAAATCTATGATTTTGACCTATGCAAATATAAAGAAGTAAATATACTTGATAGAGATGGAGAAATTGACTTAAATACATTTATAGATAGATATTTTTGTGAATAGGAAAATGGTCATACAAGTATTGAAATATCAATATTAGTATGACTATTTTATATGTAAATATATTGTTTTGATACTAAAAATTTTATCAAAGTATTGATAAAAGAACAAAAGTTTGATATAATGTAAAAAATAAAACGACTTTTGAAGGAGAGTGTGTCAGTGAAACAAACATATATATATTGTTTGAAAAAATTAAGAGAATTTAGAAAAAATCTAAAAATAGATAAAGATATAAAAAGAGGAAAGTTATATTTTACTTGGATTAAAGATAAAACAGAAAAAATAGCAAATGAAAAAGATGAGAACTACATTTATAAAAATATTGTGAAATATTCATTACGCAATTTTAAAATAGATGATTTTAGCTATAAAAAAGCAAATAAAGTACTAAAAAAAGTAATTGATAATAACTATATTCTAAAAAAGAATTATCGCATTTTCAATAATCCAAAAATTTCTTTTGATGATACAATGTTAATAATGAGAAAGCTTTTATTAAAAAGAGGTAATGTTGTATGGATTGACTTCGGATTCAATATTGGAAACGAATTTGGAGGAATGCATCCAGCAGTTATTTTAGGGTAAAAAAATTCTCTTACAAAAATTACCAATAAAAAATAAAGACAAATAAT
>CAOKJE010000005.1 GCA_948468505.1 uncultured Clostridium sp.
ATATTAGAAAATATGGTATTTGCCGTGTTTGTTTTAGAGAATTAGCTCATAAAGGAGAGATTCCAGGTGTGAAAAAGGCTAGCTGGTAAAAATTTCGATAAAATTAATCATCTTGCACATTTTCAATAATTTAATCAGATTTCGACGTACCAATGTACGCCTTCAACCTGCTTAAATTATCAAAAATGCACAATATAATCAATTTTATCAAAATTTGAGAAATTAGAAAAATAGAATTTGTATTAAGGATGAACACAAATGGGGAAAAACCCGTATTAAAAAGAAGAAAAGGAGGTAAGTAATTAATGAACATTACAGATCCAATAGCAGATATGTTAACAAGAATTAGAAATGCAAATAGTTCAAAACATAAAACAGTTGATATTCCAGCTTCAAATATGAAACTAGGAATTGCTGAAATTTTATTCAAAGAAGGATATATAAAATCTTTCGAAGAAATTAAAGACGATACACAAGGAACCATTAGAGTTACTTTAAAGTATGACGAAAACGGAACGAGAGTAATTGATGGTTTAAAAAGAATTAGTAAACCAGGTTTAAGAGTATATGCTTCTAAAGAAGAATTACCAAAAGTATTAAATGGTTTAGGAATTGCTATTATTTCTACATCAAAAGGATTAAAAACAGATAAAGAAGCAAGAGAATTAGGTGTTGGTGGAGAAGTATTAGCTTATATTTGGTAATAATAGATGGTAATCATTAAAAAGGAGGGAAAATGTAACAATGTCAAGAATAGGAAATAAACCGATTACAGTACCAGCAGAAGTGCAAGTTAAAATGGATGGACAAAATATTACTGTAACAGGACCAAAAGGTACATTAGAAAGAGAAATACATAAAAATATTTCTGTTAAAATGGAAGAAAATACAATTACAGTAGAAAGAAAAAATGACGAACCAGCTAACAGAAGTTTACATGGCTTAACAAGAACATTAATTAACAACATGATTGTTGGTGTAACAACTGCTTATAGTAGAGAATTACAAATTAATGGTGTTGGATATAGAGTAGCAAAACAAGGAAATAATTTAAATTTAACGTTAGGTTATTCACATCCAGTTATTTTTGAAGCACCAGAAGGAATCACTTTTGATGTTCCAAATCCAAATACAATTATCGTTAATGGTATTGATAAGGAATTAGTAGGTCAAACAGCAGCTGTTATTAGAATGAAAAGACCACCTGAGGTATATAGAGGTAAAGGTATCAAATATGCTGAAGAGGTTATTAGACGTAAGGAAGGTAAGACTGGTAAATAAATTTTAATGAAATTCAGTATCTTGCACATTTTCGATATTGATTTCAAACTTCAATGTACCAATGTACACCTTCGGCTTGTAATCAATTTCAAAAATGCACAATATACTAAATTTGATTAAAATTAAGCTTTTTTAAGAAAGGAGAAGAAAAATGGTTAAAAAGACAGATAGAAAAATGGAAAGAACCAGAAGACACATTCGTGTTAGAAGAAAAGTATCTGGAACAGCCGATAGACCAAGATTATGTGTATATAGAAGTAACACTAATTTATATGTACAAATTATCGACGATGTGGAAGCAAACACATTAGTTGCAGCTTCAACATTAGATAAAGAAATAAAAACCAAACATGCTAATAAAGCAGCAGCAAAAGAATTAGGAGCCCTAATTGCTAAAAAAGCAGCTGATAAAAAAATCGAAACAGTAGTTTTTGATCGTGGTGGATACATCTATCACGGTGTAGTAAAAGAATTAGCAGAAGCAGCAAGAGAAGGCGGACTTAAATTCTAGTCATGAATAAAAAGGAAAAGGAGGATTAACAAAACCCTATGGAAGAAAAAAATGAATTAAAAGAAAAAGTTGTTGCTATTAATAGAGTTGCTAAAGTTGTTAAAGGTGGTAGGACCTTTAGATTTAGTGCTGTAGTAGTAGTAGGAGACGAAAACGGTCATGTAGGTGTTGGAAATGGTAAAGCATCAGAAGTTCCAGATGCTATCAAAAAAGCAATTCAAGAAGCGAAAAAGAACTTAGTAGAAGTACCAATCGTAGAAACAACCGTACCTCATGAATATGTTGGAACTTTTGGAAGCGCTAAAGTTATGTTAAAACCAGCAGCAGTTGGTACTGGAATTATTGCAGGAGGAAGCGTTAGACCAGTAATGGAACTAGCTGGATACAAAAACATAAGAACAAAAGTTATTGGAACCAACAACCCAAGAAACGTTGTTCATGCTACTATTGAAGGTTTAAAAGCAATGCAAACTATAGAGCAAGTAGCCAAAAAAAGAGGTAAAAAAGTAGAAGATATTTTATAAAAAGAGTAAATCAAAAAAGAGGAGGTGCGAAGACAAAATGAAACTAAACGAATTAAAACCAGCTGTAAAAAAAGTGAAAAGAAATAGAGTAGGACGTGGAATGGCTTCTGGAAACGGAAAAACATCTGGAAGAGGACATAAAGGTCAAAAAGCAAGAAGCGGTGGAGGAGTAAGACGTGGTTTCGAAGGTGGTCAAACACCATTATATAGACGTCTACCAAAAAGAGGATTCACCAATATTCATGCAAAAACTTATACAGAAGTAACTCTAAAAATGTTAAATAAATCAAAAGCAACAGATGTTACAGCCCAAAGCCTATTAGAAGAGGGAATCATTGGAAAAATCAATGATGGAATCGTAGTTTTAGCAACAGGAAAATTAGAGAAAAAATTAAATATTAAAGCCAAAAGATTTACAGCAAAAGCCAAAGAAGAAATCGAAGCTTTAGGCGGAAAGGCTGAGGTGATTTAGTTGTTTAAAACAATCAAAAATGCGTTAAAAACACCTGATGTAAGAAAAAGATTATTATATACACTAATATTAATTGTGGTATTTAGATTAGGATGCTATATTACCGTACCAGGAGTTAATAATATAGCATTAAGCGAAGCAATGTCTAACACAAATGGAATTGCAGGACTAATTGATATGATTTCAGGAGGAGCATTTTCAAGATTTTCTGTTTTTGCTATGTCAATCAGCCCATATATTACAGCATCCATTGTTATCCAATTATTAGCTATGATAATTCCATCTTTAGAAAAATTAACAAAAGAAGGTGGAGAAGCAGGAAGACAAAAAATTAATAAATATACCAAAATATTAACACTTGTACTAGCTTTCGTAGAAGCAATTGGAGTATATTTATCTTACAAAGCTTCTGGCATATTCGTAAACCAAGAATTCTTAACAGGAGCCTTAGTAGTAACTGGATTAGTTGCTGGAACTTCTGTCCTTATGTGGTTAGGAGACCAAATTACCAATAAAGGAATTGGAAATGGAATTTCATTATTAATCTTCATTGGTATAATTTCGAGATTACCAAGTGGAGTAACAACACTATGGAATTTAATGATGCAAGAAGCAGGATTTAGTACAACAGGACTATTAACAGCCCTAGGAATTATAGTAGGAGCTTTAGTGTTAGTAGCAGGAGTTGTATTTGTACAACAAGCAGAAAGAAGAGTACCAGTACAATACTCTAAAAAAGTAGTAGGAAGAAAAATGGTAGGAGCACAAAGTACACACATTCCATTAAAACTTGCTATGGCAGGGGTAATGCCAGTTATCTTTGCTTCATCTTTTATGACATTTCCAGCTATGATTATTCAAATTTTTGTACCAGATATAGCAAATCAAACAGGCTTTTTAGCAGGATTATATAATTTCTCAATTGCTACATCTACATCAAATGTAGGAATTGGATATTCCATTGCAAATGCCATTGTTTATTTACTATTAATTGTTGGATTTACCTTTTTCTATACTTATGCAACCTTTAATCCAGCAGAAGTATCTAACAATATCAAGAAAAATGGTGGATTCATACCAGGAATCAGAGCAGGTAGACCAACAACAGAATATTTGTCTTCTATTATATCAAAACTAACCATGTTTGGAGGAATATTCTTATCAATTATTGCGATTCTACCAATGCTATTAAGATTTACGAATTTAAATATTGCATTTGGTGGTACATCTATCTTAATCGTTGTAGGTGTTGCATTAGAAACGGTACAACAATTAGAATCTCAATTAGCAATGAGACACTATAAAGGATTTTTAGAATAGAATAAATATAGAAAAAACCGTACTATTTTATAGCACGGCTTTTTTTGTGGGGTTGTGATTGGTAAGAAGAAATAAACTCGTACAAAAAGTTGACTTAATTCCTGTTTATTAATAAAATATGAGTGCAAGTGAAAAGAGGTATACTAGGATAAAAAAGAGTAAAAAATAGAACAAAGGAGAAGAATTTGGAATGATAAGTATAACAAACTTAAGGAAAAAAGAAACAGGAATTACCTTAATTGCGCTAATAATAACAATAATTGTATTATTGATTCTAGCAGCAGTATCAATTGCGACATTAACAGGCGAAAATGGAATCCTCGGAAAAGGAACCAAAGCAACAGAGGAAACAAAAAAGGCAACAGCAAAAGAAATTCTAGCAATAACATTACTAGGAGCTGGTCAAGAAAAGTATACCAATAGTGACTATAATCAAAACGAATGGTTGGATACCTATATAAAAGAACAAAATAAAGAGCATGATATTAACATCGATGGAGATATTGTATATATTGATGGTTGGGGATTTGAGATAGATAGAAGTATACCAACAATTAAAGAAGAACTAGGAAAAAGTGGGAAAGATACTAGTATTCAAATTAATTTAAAACAAGCACAGTACCAGTTAAAGAAAATGGAAAATATACCATTGAAAAGGAAGTACAAGAAAGTGGAAATTACGAGATAACAGCAATAGCAAATGACGATAAATGGAATACAGCAACGATAGAAGAAACAGAAGAAATTCCAATTTATGATAAAGAAGATATGGCGTTATTTAGAGATTTGGTTAACGCAGGAAATACTTTTGAAGGGAAAACAGTAGTATTAAAAAATGATATTGACTTAGAAGGCTCTAAGAATAATCAATGGACACCAATAGGTACAAATGAGACCCCATTTGAAGGAGTTTTTGATGGAAACAATAAAACAATTCAAGGACTATATATGGACAGAAGTGATATAAGGTGGATGGGATTATTTATGAAAGCATCTAAAGGAGAAATCAAAAGAATAAAAATACAAGATTGTTATATGAATAGTACATGGAATAATCCTACACAATCTGCTTATATAGGAGGCATAGTAGGCTGGGGAGAGAATGTGAAGCAATGTTCTGTTACAGGGTCTTTGTCTTTTAACTATGAAGATGATGTGATTGTAGATACTTGGATATTAGCAATTGGTGGAATTATAGGTAGTGCTTCAATTAATTTGCCTGATATTCAAGAATGTTATAATGGTGCTAATATTTTGATTTTTGTAAAGAAAACATCTAGTACAGCTACGACTATTTATGCAGGAGGAATTACATCATTAATAAACAATGGAACGATAAAAGATTGTTATAATGATGGAGATATTACTATTTTTAATGCAAGTACACAAAAAAATCTTTTTATAGGAGGAGTAGCTGGAATAAATCATGCTGTTTCCAAAATAGAAAATGCTTATAATCTGGGAACTATAAATGCAGTGGGAGATGTAGGAGGTATTTTAGGTAAAATTGGTTCTGAAACAGCTAATATTAATAACTGCTACTATTTAAATAACTGTGGAGGAAGCAACGTAAATGGAGGAATAGCGGTAACACAAGGACAGATACAAAAACCGACTTTTGCTAATATCTTAAATAAAAAAGAAACCTATTCCAATACTTTAGATTGGACAAGTAAGTACCAAGAAGGAGAAGGATTGCCATGGAGATATAAAGGAAATAGAACCGTTTTAAAATGGCAGATGGATTAGACCTGTAAAAGATAAAAATAAAAGGATGGGAAAGGGAATTTATAAAAAGTAGAAAAATGTCGAAAATTGCGATAAAAAATACTTGTGAAAGTATTGCAGTTTTTGGCATTTTGTGGTTTAATAAATATATGCAATTTTGTTTCAAATATTGCATAAAATAAAATTTTTTCTATAATAATGATTTATTTTATAAAAATTTTAATGATTTAATTTCTTAAATCCATAAATTCCAAAAAATTAAAAAACCAACTAAATCAATGTTTATATGTTTTATTATTAAATTATAGTTCTAAAATTTTATGTTCCAATATTTCTAACAAAAAAGCAAATAAATGTAAAATTTTACAGAAAAGTTCTTGCCAAAAACAAACTTTTTTAGTAGAATTAGAAAGGAAGGACTATGGTAAAAACAAAAATACCAATTACAAATGATTACATATTTAAAAAAATATTTTCAAAGAAGGGGAATGAAAGCATCCTAAAAGATTTTTTGATTGCTATTTTAGAAATACCAATCGAAAAAGTAGAAGTACAAGCAGAAGTGACATTAGAAAAGCAGTTAGAAGAGAACAAATTAGGAAGACTGGATATCTTAGCTATTATGAATGATAACACAGTTGTTAATGTGGAAGTACAGGTATTAAATCCTAATAATTTTATTGAAAGAACTTTATACTATTGGTCGGGAAATTATTATAATAACCTAACAGCAGGAGAAAATTATAGAAAAGTAAAAAAGACAATAGCTATTAATATTCTAGATTATGAACAATTTAAAGAAGGACCATTTCATGAAATAGCAAGAATAAGGAGAGACTATCAAAACAAAATATTAACAGACAAATTGGAAATACATTTTGTTCAAATTCCTAAGTTTATCAAAGAAAAAAGAGAAACAAAAACAAAATTGGAGCAATGGATGCAGTTTATCAGCCAAACAAATCAAAAGGAGGTAGAATTAGCCATGAAGGAAAACAAAGAAATAAAAAAGGCTAATGACGAATACGAATATTTAACAGGAGAAGAGGCAGAAAGAAGAATTGCATTTTTAAGAGATAAAGCAATAAGAGACGAAAAAAGCATAAGAGAAGGAGCTATGGAAGAAGGAGAAAGAAAAAAGCAAATAGAAATAGCAAAAGAACTTTTAAAAATGGGAATGAAAATAGAAGACATAGAAAGAGCAACAAAACTAACAAAAGAAGAAATAGAAAAACTGTAAAAAAACCGTACTATCTAAAGTACGGCTTTTTTGTAGAATTATGATTTATAAGAAGAAATGAACTCGTACAAAAGGTTGACTTAATTTCAGTTTATTAATAAAATATGAGTGCAAGTGAAAAGAGGTATACTAGGATAAAAAAGAGTAAAAATAGAACAAAGGAGAAGAATTTGGAATGATAAGTATAACAAATTTAAGGAAAAAAGAAACAGGAATTACCTTAATTGCATTAGTAATAACAATAATTATATTATTGATTCTAGCAGCTGTATCAATTGCAACCCTAACAGGAGAAAATGGAATCCTAAAAAAGGCAGACAACGCAAAAACTACAACAATAGTTGAGGAAGAAAAAGAACAAATCAAATTAGCCTATAATGCAATATTGGCAGACAAAATGGAAAACGGAAACAAAGAAACGACAAAAGCAAAAGAAATAGAAACAGAATTAAAAAAGCAAAATTCGGATGTGACAGTAGCAAAGAAAGAAGGAGAAGAAAATAAGATAGAAGTAACTTTCAATAAAACTAAAAATAAATATACAATAGATGGCAAAACAGGAGAAATAACAGGTCCAGTAAGGGGAGGAGAAAATCCAGAATCACCATGGAATACAGGAAAAACAGTAAAAGAGGCAAAAGAACAAGACAAACCATATGAAAACAAAACAACCATACAAGACGAATTTGGAAATAGTATAGTAATCCCAGAAAAATTTAAAGTGGGGCAAGAATCTGCAGATAATGTAACAGGTGGGGTAGTAATTGAAGATGCTACAACCAATGAAGATGGAACACCAACTGATACAAATGGAAGTGAATTTGTGTGGATACCAGCAGGAACAGTATATACTAATGCAGAACAAACCCAAAGCACAATAATTACTTTGGGAAGATATGTATTTAAAGAAGATGGAACCATTGATACTGCATTATCCAAAACAGAACCAGATGGTCAATTAAAAAGAACTTCAAGTGATACGCACTATTATATAGAGGGACTAAAAGATAGTGAAACAGGTAATACACATGCTAAAGATATTGAAGCATTTAGAAAAAGTGCAAATGATAATAAAGGATATTATATAGGTAGATACGAAGCAAGAGTAAAAAATAAAAGAGAAGCTAAAACAGAAGATGATACTGAATTAGAAAAAGTAAATGTGAAAAAAGATAATTATATTTATAACTATGTAACACAACCACAAGCAGCAAAATTAGCAGGAGAAATGTATGGACAAGATAAAACATTTACGAGTGATTTAATGAATAGTTATGCATGGGATACAGCAATTGTATTTTTACAAGAATTTGATAACAGAAAAGATAAAACGTTAGCTTATTCTAGACAAAATAGTTTAAATACAGAAAGTCTAGCAGAGAAGGGAACTAATAATTTAATAAATGCGGAACAGCAGGATAAAATATGTAATATATGGGATATGGCAAGTAATAGTTACGAATTGACAACAGAAACAGCTACCTGTACTGACAATCCTTGTACTGATAGAGGAGGATTTTATAAATTTTCCTTTGGACGGCAATTGTGCAAGTTTTCGTGGCTATCGTAGCGAGACTTTTGCTTGCGACTTTGAATCTTTCAGAGTCATACTTTATATATAAAACATCACGCCACTTATGTGGCGTTTTTGTGTGTTTCAAAACACAAAAACATCCAAAACTCAAAAAAAGCTTGCCATTTTCCAGTTAATGTAGTACAATAAGGTTTGTTAAAAATAGAGAAAAGGGAGAGATTTATTATGGTAATAATCATGTTAGGAGCACAAGGAACAGGAAAAGGAACCATTGCAGGAATGATAAGCGAGCAAACTGGATATCCACAAATATCAACAGGAGACATCTTTAGAAAAAACATCAGCGAAAAAACTAAATTAGGAATCGAAGCAGACAAATACATATCAAAAGGAGACCTAGTGCCAGACGAAATAACTGTACCAATGGTAGTAGAAAGACTAAGCCAAGAAGATGCAAAAAACGGAAGCATCTTAGATGGTTTCCCAAGAACCACTGAGCAAGCCAAGAAACTAGACGAAATCTTAGAAAACTTAGGAAAAAAAGTAGACCTAGTAATCAATTTAGTAACACCAAAAGAAGAACTAATCGATAGAATGTTGACAAGAAGAGTATGTACTAACCAAGAATGTAAAGCAACCTACAACATCAAATTAAACCCACCAAAACAAGAAGGAATTTGTGACAAATGTGGAGCACCCCTAAAACAAAGAGAAGACGACTCGAATGCAGAAGCTATCAATAGAAGACTAGAAATCTACGAAGAAAAAACCAGTCCATTAGTAGAATACTACAACCAAAAAGGAGTATTAAGATCTGAAACCGTAAGTAAATCTATCAATCGAATGGGAAAAGATGTAGCACAAGACATCATAAAAGATATCAAAAACAATTAAGGAGACGAAACAAAGTGGTAACCATCAAATCAAAAAAAGAAATCGAATTCATGAAAGAAGTCTGCAAAGTTGTTGCAGCTGTTTACCAAGAAATAGAACAAAAAATAAGACCAGGAATGTCAACATGGGAACTAGACCAAATAGCAGAAAATAAAATGAGAAGCCTAGGAGCGATTCCGGCAGAAAAAGGGTACGACATTGGAATACGTGGCGTACCTCCTTTTCCAGCCTCTATTTGTGTATCCATTAATGATGAAGTAATTCATGGCATACCATCCAAAAATAGAATTTTAAAAGATGGTGATGTGGTAAGCATCGACACCGTAGCCCTAAAAAATGGTTACAACGGAGATGCAGCAAGAACCTTTATCGTAGGAAAAGCTTCTAAAGAAGCAGATAGATTAGTTAAGGTAACAAAACAAGCATTCTTCGAAGGAATAAAATATGCAAAAGCAGGAAATCGAATCGGAGATGTTTGCCATGCCATTGGCGAGTATGTACAATCACAAGGATATTCTGTTATCAAAGAATTTCAAGGTCATGGCATAGGAAAAGAAATGCACGAAGACCCAGGAATACCAAACTATGGAAAAGCAGGAAGAGGTATTCGCTTAGAACCAGGCATGACACTTGCTATAGAACCTATGGTAATAGCCGGGAAACCAAACATTTTAGAGCTAGACGATGGCTGGACCATTGTCACAGAAGATGGAAGTTTAGCAGCTCATTATGAAAATACAATTTTAATTACAGAAAAAGAGCCAGAAATCTTGACAATACTTTAAAATTGTTGTATAATACAATAGTTAAAAAGCAAAATAGCCATATTTTGCTTTAAAATCAATGTAAAAAGCTCTTTAAGGAGGGAGAAAAATTGGCAAAAGAAGATGTAATTGAAGTAGAAGGAACGGTAGTAGAATCGTTACCAAATACAAATTTCAAGGTAGAACTTGAAAATGGACATCAAATATTAGCTCACATATCTGGAAAACTAAGAATGAACTATATCAAAATTTTACCAGGAGACAAGGTAAAAATTGAATTATCGCCTTATGATTTAACCAGAGGAAGAATCACTTGGAGAGCAAAATAAATGATTATCTTATTGCCCCAGCAATTAGAAAATCATTGAATACAAAAAAGTTAAAAAATTAACCCAAATAAAAATACAAAGAAAGAAGAGGTGCAAAAAATGAAAGTAAGACCATCTGTAAAAAAAATCTGTGACAAATGCAAAATCATAAAAAGAAAAGGTGTCATTAGAGTTATTTGCGAAAACCCTAAACACAAGCAAAGACAAGGATAATCCTTGAAAAAACGTTCATAACATAGAATGAGGTAGCGGCTGTGAACCCCGTAAAAGGGATTACATATCGAAATCTATGTTTATATATATGCCTAAAAAACTTTAAAGAGACCTAGGGTAAACACTAGGTGACATTTCACCTTTAAAGAATTTAGGACAAACAAACGAAAGAGTTAGCCGATAAAAATAATAAATCAGGATAACTTAAATTAAAAATTATTTTGGAGGTGCAAAAAAACATGGCTCGTATAGCAGGAGTAGATTTACCAAAAGAAAAAAGAGTAGAAATAGGACTTACTTATATATATGGTATAGGAGTATCAAGTTCTAGAAAAATTCTTGAAAAAGCTGGAATCAATCCAGACACTAGAATTAAAGACTTAACCGATGACCAAGTAAATGATATTAGAAAAGTAATGGACGAATCGTACACTGTTGAAGGTGACTTAAGAAGAGAAGTTGCTCTTAATATCAAAAGACTTACTGAAATTGGTTGCTACAGAGGATTAAGACATAGAAGAGGTCTTCCAGTTAGAGGTCAAAGAACAAAAACAAATGCTAGAACAAGAAAAGGACCTAGAAAGTTGGTTAGCAAAAGCAAAAAATAATTAAAAATCGATTAAAAGCAGCAATCTGCTAATTTTGCTATTCATTCCAAACATTAACGTACCTAAGTACGTCTTCGAGTTGCAATAAATAACAAAATAGCACATCTTACAACTTTTAATCAATTTTATTCAAATTAGTACAATATACTAATATGGATTAAGTTAGAAAATAGAAATGAATAAATAAGATATTCAAAATAAAATTTTGAAACAAGGAGGAAAAAAGCAAAATGGCTAAAAATGTAACAACAAAAAAAGTAGCTAGAAGAAATAGAAAAAACATCGAAAAAGGTGCTGCACACATTCATTCTAGTTTTAATAATACAATCGTTACAATTACCGATACACAAGGAAATGCAATTTCTTGGGGAAGTGCTGGAGAACTAGGTTTTAAAGGTTCTAGAAAAAGCACACCATATGCAGCAGGTCAAGTTGCAGAAACAGCTGCTAAAGCTGCTATGGAACATGGACTAAAATCTGTTGAAGTATTTGTAAAAGGACCAGGTTCTGGTAGAGAAGCAGCTATTCGTGCACTTCAAACAGCAGGACTTGAATTAAGTAGTATTAAAGACGTAACACCAATCCCACACAATGGTTGTAGACCACCAAAAAGAAGACGTGTATAAGAAAGGAGTAAAAAATAATGGCAAGATATAAAGACGAACAATGTCGTAGATGCCGTAGAGAAGGACAAAAATTGTTCTTAAAAGGTGAAAGATGTTACACCGATAAATGTAGTATTTCTAGAAGAAACTATGCACCAGGACAACATGGACAAAAAAGAGCAAAACTTTCTGAATACGGTACCCAATTAAGAGAAAAACAAAAAACAAAAGCATATTATGGAGTAGGAGAAAAACAATTTAGAAAATACTTTGAAATGGCTTCTAACAAAAAAGGAGTAACAGGTGAAAACCTATTACAAATCTTAGAAAGTAGATTAGACAATGTAGTTTATAGATTAGGATTTGGAACATCTAGAGCACAAGCAAGACAATTTGTAAACCATGCACAATTCGAAGTAAATGGTAAAAAAGTTGATATTCCATCTTATTTAGTAAAAGCAGGAGATACTATCACAGTAAGAGAAAGCAAAAAAGATAACGCTACTATCAAAATAAATATAGAAGAATCAAGCAAAAGACCAATGCCAGCATGGTTAGAAAAAGATAGTGAGAAATTAACTGGTAAAGTTATCCGCTTAGCGGCTAGAGAAGATATAGATATTCCAATCGAAGAACATTTAATAGTAGAGCTTTACTCAAAATAATAATGGTACTTAATTTATACCATAAGAAATTTTTAAAAAATTTGGGAACGGTATTCCTAAAATTTAGGAGGTAAGAATGATAGAATTTGAAAAGCCAAATATTGAATGTCTAGAAGTAAATGATACTAATAATTATGCAAAATTTGTATGCGAACCATTAGAAAGAGGTTATGGAGTAACAATAGGAAATTCTTTAAGAAGAATTTTACTTTCGTCACTTCCAGGTTGCAGTATTACAGGTGTAAAAATAGATGGCGTATTACATGAATTTTCTACCATACCAAACATTGTAGAAGATGTGCCTGAAATAATTGTCAACTTAAAAAACGTTAGACTAAAATTTGACGAAAACGAAGAAAAAGTTTTAAGAATTGATGTCAAAAAAGAAGGAGAAGTTACAGCAGGAGACATCATAACAGATGGAACTGTTGAAATCCTAAATCCAGAATTACATATTGCTACCATTTCTCAAGGTGGAAGCCTAAAAATGGAAATGACAGCAGATAGAGGAAGAGGATACAACTCAGCCGAAAAAAACAAAAAACCAAATCAAGACATATCAGTACTTCCAATCGATTCTATCTATACACCAGTTAAAAAAGTAAACTATCAAGTAGAAAATACAAGAGTAGGACAAATGGTAGATTACGATAAATTAGTAATCGAAGTATGGACAGACGGAAGCTTAAAAGCACATGAAGCATTGAGCTTAGCTGCCAAAGTAATGACAGGACATTTAGAATTATTTATTGATTTATCAGAAGCAACCAAAAATACTCAAGTAATGATAGAAAAAGAAGAATCCAAAAAAGAAAAAGTGCTAGAAATGTCAATTGAAGAACTAGAATTATCTGTAAGATCTTTCAACTGTCTAAAAAGAGCTGGAATTGCTACAGTTGAAGACTTAACAAATAAATCAGAATCAGAAATGATGAAAGTACGTAACTTAGGTAAAAAATCATTTGACGAAGTAACAGCAAAATTGCGTTCATTAGGATTAGATTTTGCAAGCGAAGACGATTAAAATAAAGGAAGGTGAAAAAATTGGCTACAAATAGAAAATTAGGTAGAACAACAGACATAAGAATGGCAATGCTAAAAACTTTAACAACAGACCTAATCATGCATGGAAAAGTAGAAACCACTTTAGCAAGAGCAAAAGAAGTAAAAGCTATTGCAGACAGCATCATATCACTTGCTATTAAAGAAAAAGACAACTTTGAAATGGTAGAAGTTAAAGTAATAAAAGCAAAATTAGATGCCAAAGGAAACAAAGAAACAGAACTAGTAAAAAGCAAAAATGGCAAAGAATATTTAAAAGTAGTAAAAGAAGAAACTACTGAAAAAAGACAAAAAGACATGCCAACAAGACTAAATGCGAGAAGAAAAATCATGAGAAAAGTAAACAAAGTAAAAGACAGCGAAGGAAACAACATTGATTTACCATCAAAATTATTCAACGAAATTGCTCCAAAATATGCAGGCAAAAACATAGGAGGATACACACGTATCATAAAAGCTGGACCAAGAAGAGGAGACGGAGCAGAAGTTGCAATATTACAACTTATTTAATTAAAAAAATAAAAGATTAGAAAAAATCCACCAAATCTGGTGGATTTTTTTGCAGAATTATGTAAAAAAGTGACTATTAAAAACAATGTAAAACCTTGAAAAATCCATCTACTAAAAATATAATAATTTCATGAACAAAAGAAGGGAAGGAAAAGAAAAAAGATGGAAAATAAAAGGGAAAAAGCAAAAGGAATTACACTAATAGCATTAGTAATAACGATTTTATTCTCTTATGACGAAAAATTAAAATGTAGTAATAACAAGGTTTTCCTCCTAGCAACAATTTAGAAATAATAAAATTTTCACATATTTGAAAGATGAATTGTAAAAAATAAATACAAGTTCATCTTTTTTTGAATTTATAATGAAAAAATTGAAAATAAATGCTATAATAATTTCAATACAGTCAATAAATTGTGTAGACATCATCTGCACAATTAGAAAGAGGAAGATATGAATGAATTAGAAAATATAGATAATATTAATATGGATGAGTTATATAATAGAATCGTTGTGCTGATAGAAAATGCAAAAAGAAATGTAGCTGTAAAAGTAAATAATGAAATGACTTTCTTATATTGGAATATAGGGAAAGATATAACAGAAAATGTGCTTAAAAATCAAAAGGCAGAATATGGTAAATCTGTAATAAAAAAATTAAGTAAAAAGCTAGTAATTGAATATGGAAGAGGTTATGGAGAAAGAAATATATTTAGAATGTTAAAATTCTATGATTATTTTCCAGATTTTGAAATTTTGTCGACACTGTCGGCAAAATTGAGTTGGTCACATTTTGTAGAATTATTACAGATACAAGATACTCTAAAAAGAAATTTCTATGCTACAATGTGTGCAAATGAACTTTGGGGAGTAAGAACATTAAGAGAAAGAATAGGTTCAGCTTTATTTGAAAGGACAGCAATATCGAAAAAACCAGAACAGACAATAATAAATGATTTACAATTATTAAGTAAAGAAAACAAAATGACTACAAATTTATTTTTTAGAGATCCATATATTTTAGACTTTTTAGATTTAAAAGATACATACAGCGAAAAAGACTTGGAAAATGCAATTTTAGGTGAATTAGAAAGATTTATTTTAGAAATGGGAAACGATTTTGCATTTTTAGCTAGACAAAAAAGAATAACAATAGATGGAGAAGATTATTATATAGACTTGCTATTTTATCACAGAAAAATGAAGAGGTTAGTTGTTATTGAGTTAAAATTGGATAAATTTAGACCAGAACATAAAGGACAAGTGGAACTTTATTTAAAATGGTTGGATAAATACGAAAAAGCAGATGGAGAAGAACCACCAATTGCTATTATATTATGTGCAACTAAAAATGATATGATGGCAGAATTATTAGAATTAGATAATAGTGGAATACACGTAGCACAATATTTAACGGAATATGTACCAAAAGAAATATTACAGAAAAAGTTTATTGATAGTATAGAAAAAGCAAAAATACAATTAGAACAAAGGAAAAATATTGAAGATGAAGAATAGTTAAATTTTGTCGACAGTGTCGACAAAATTTAAAAAAGTATAGCTTTAGATTTAGAAATAAGTCTAAGGCTTATTTTTATGGAAATTTCTTAGTACCCGACAGTTTTTAAGAAAGAAATAAATTTGCAAAAAAACACCAGCTTTGGTAAAATATTGATAACAACAAAAGTCAATAAATTACACGAAAGAAGGTGTTTTTTATGAATAAATTGTATAATACACAAAAGAATTTAGCAAGAGATTTAGCAAAATTTTTTCAAAAAACTACAATTATTACAAAACCACAACTAAAAATTATTCCTTATATTATTTTAGGAATGATAGAAGCAGAATCGGTTGTGACTAATGATATTGTAAAGAAATTGAAAGGAGACTTTTCTTTAGTAAATCCATTCTCAACCGTGAGAAGATTAGAACGATTTTTTAATAACCCAAAATTTGATGTCTATAAATTTTATCAAGAAATTATTTCAAATATTTTTTTAAATATAAACCCCAAAATAAAAAAATATATGTAAGCATAGACCATATGTATTGTAGAGATGATTTTACAATATTAGTATTTTCCATGAAAATAGATAAACAACGGAATTCCATTATGGTTCAGGTGTTTTAAAGGAAAGATGCCATCAGAAGCGTGTCAATTGAAACTAATAAAAGAAGGAATTAGAGATACCGATAAGTTATTAAAGGAAAAAAACAAACAACTAGAAATAATATATTTAGCGGATCGATGGTTTGATAATTGTAAAATAATGAAATATATAGAAGAACTAGGAGGAACATATTGCATAAGAATAAAATCGAGATTAACATTTTATATTCATAATTATGGAGAAATAGCAGGATATACAAAAGATGTAAAGCCAAAAGAGAAAGAGGAACAATATTTTGAAAGAGTAACTATAATAAAACATCGATATGACACAAAAATGGCAGTAAGCAAGAAGGAAGGGCATGAAGAAGCAATATACGTATTAACCAATGGAAAAGTAGAAGAGGGAATAAAAAATTACAGTTATCGATTTGGATCAATAGAATGTATATTCAAGAATCAAAAGTCAAATGGATTTCGATTAGAAAGCACGAAGATGAAAAATATACAGTCGTTTAAAACCATGTTTGGAATTATGTGTGTAGCATTAGTATGGCTTATAATATTAGGAGTAGAGTATACGGTAAAAAAAGAAAAAAATAAAATAAAGATAAAAATATATAAAAAGAAAGATAAAGGAAAAAGGATAATATCCTTATTTAATACAGGATTAATGTATTTCAATTTATGTTTAAATTCATATCAAGTTCCTAAAATTAGATGTAATTTTCTGCTCTATGAAATATAAAGAGCTAAAAAGAAAAAACACGAAAGTGTTTTATTAAACATGAGAGATTTTTAATAATTCGAGAGGTATTTACTAATATATGGTAAATACTTCTCGAAAAATTTATTTTAAAAGACAAAATCTCTGAAATATTACTCATTTCAAGCAAAACTGTCGGGTAATAAGAAAATTATGTAAAAAAGTGACTATTTAAAACAATGTAAAACCTTGAAAAATCCATCTATTAAAAATATAATGACTTCATGAACAAAAGAAGGGAAGGAAAAGAAAAAAGATGGAAAATAAAAGGGAAAAAGCAAAAGGAATTACACTAATAGCCTTAGTTATTACAATAATTGTATTATTAATATTAGCAGCCATTACCATTAGTACCTTAACAGGGGAAAATGGCATATTAACAAGAGCAACCAAAGCAAAAGAAGAACACAAAATAGCAGATGCAAGAGAAAAATTATCACTTGTACTATTAGATGCAGGAATTGAAAAAAGAACGAATATAAAATACAATCAAGACGCATTTTTAGACGAATTTATAACAACAAACTTAGAAGGTAGCAAAATAAGAGGAGACATTGCAATAGTAGACGGATATGCCTTTGAATTAGATAGAAGTGTACCAAAAATAGGACAGTATGTGGGAAAAGAAAAAGACCTAATATTCCCAGACTTGAAACTAGATACACAAATAAATGAAAAGAAAGATGCAGCCACAATCACAATAACTACACAAGAAAAAACAAACGGAATTACCAAAATAGAAGTCATATTAAATGGCGATGTAATACATACTTTTGACAATTATGATAATACAAAAGAAGAAGTAACTGAAAAATATACAACCGATAAAAATGGAACTTATATCATTAAAGTATATTCTAAACTGACTAGTACAGAAATAACAAAAGTAGAAGAACTACTTTCAACGATTATATATGAACCAAATGGAAGTGAACAATACGCAAAAGAATTTCAAGTAAAGGTAAGTGTAAGTGAAGCAAATGAAAAAGTAAAAAGTATTAAATATCAATGGACAGATTCCAATGTAGAACCATCAAAAGAAAGTTTTACAGAAAGTATAGGAAATGGTGGGACAGTAAGAAAAGATGGTCTAACCGGAAAATGGTATTTGTGGACATTATTAGAAACTCAATCAGGCACTACCAGAACAGGAAAAAGTGAAGCATTTCATTTTGATAATACAGGACCAGAAGTAACACTAACATCAATGCCAGTATCAGAAAGTTCTTTTACCTTGACTGCCCAAGCAACCGATACAGATGTAAAAACAATTGCTAAATATGAATTTTACGTAGATGGAACTTTAGTTAATACACAAACCACAGCAGAAGGAACGGCAAGTTATACAGTAACAGGAGTAGAAATGGGAACCAAAAACTGTTATGTGAAGGTATATGATGTTTTAACCAATAGTTCTGTATCTTCTAGTATATCTTCTCGAACATTGCTTTATACTTGGGAAACATGGAGTGTAAATAAGGTAAAAACATATAAAAGTATTACAAAAGGGGGACCAAGTTTGGTAGAATGGAAAGACCATACTACTAAGGTAGGTTTAATTACCTCTTATCAATTTAATACGAGTAACGGCTCTTATTTTGGAACAATACCAACAACTTTCAAAAACGCATGTGCTCTAAGCTTAGGAGATATGTATGCGGCTCCTTCGTATTCTGGATTAAGTGAAAATGGAGGACGATGGTATTCTCAGATAAGAAGAGTTAATGAAGTAGATTCAAATCATGAGATTTATCCAGGAAGAACAAGTATTAGATATGATTTCTTATCTAGTGATATCGATTCTATTTATTATTCAAAAGGAACTCGTAAATATGATGACACGACTTCAACTAGTAGCACAGCTTATCCTAATAATGATAGAAGTGGCGAGTACTGGTATGTATATAAAGGACTACAATAAAAAAACGAAAAAAGGAATGAAACGATGACACTAAAAAATAAAATTAGAAATATTCTAAAAATAATAATAGAATTAGTAGTACTAATACTGCTAATTCTATTCATTCATACTTTATTAAAATCAGAAAATGGTCTATTATCTAGCATTAACAAAGGAGAAGCAAACGAAAAATTAGATGAAGCTGTAAAAATATTCACTGCAACAGAAGTAATGACATTAGAAGATGCCATTCGAAAAATAGAAGGATTAGAAGAATTAAAAATAAATGAAGAAACTGGAGAATATGATATAAAAATAGATGGACAACAATTTTTAATAATAAGTAAAGAAATAAAACCAGAAGAAAAAATAGAAATAGAAAAAGTAGAAGAAGGTGAAAAAAATGGAGAAGAAAACTAAACTAAAATTTAACATCATAATCATAATAGCAATCATTTTACTAGCCATAGCAACGATTCCTAAAAGTTTACAAGAAGATACCTTTTATATGATAAAAGTAGGAGAATATATAACAAACAATGGAATGGAAGTAATCGAAAATAGATTGGAACCTTTTGCATGGCAAGGGGAAATGACATATACCTATCCACACTGGCTACTAGACATTATATTTTATTGGATATACAATATATTTAACATTTTTGGCATCTATACCTTTACCGTAATAGTAGGAATTGTAATATATCTATTCATTTATTATACCAACATAAAAATAAGCAAAAATCATGTAATATCAGCAATCATAACAATAATTAGCATCTATTTATTAAGAGGATTTATAACAGCAAGAGCACAACTAGTAACCTATTTATGTATAATTTTAACCATTTTTTGTATCGAGCAATTTTTACGGAACCAAGAAAAAAAGATATGCAATAGGACTATTAATTACTCCTATTTTACTAGCCAACTGTCATGCTGCATTATTTCCGATTTATTTTGTACTATATTTGCCATATATAGCAGAATATATCATTTCTTTTATGAATAGGGAAGATAGGTATCAAAGAAGAATAAAAAGAATAAGTAAAAAAGAAATAAGGCAAGAAAAAATTGAGAAAAAACAAATAAAGCTAGAAAAATTAGAACAAAAACTAAAAAGGATCAAAGACAAAGAACTTACTAAGCAAAGAAAAATAATAATAAAAAGAAACAACAATGTAAAATGGCTTATCCTAATTTTTATAATAAGCATTTTTACAGGATTATTAACACCAATTAAAGATATACCATACACCTATATGATAAAATCCCTAATGGGAAACACCATGAAATTCATACAAGAGCATCAATCGGTAGAATTAATCCATTCAGTAGAGCTATTATTAAGTCTTTTTGCCATTCAAGTTCTGCTATTTTCTAGCAAAATAAAAATACGCTTGCAAGACATTTTCATGCTAGGGGGGATGAGTATTTTAGCACTCATTTCCTATAAGCAATTTCCTATTTTCTGGATTGCTGCCATGTATATTATCAATAAACTAGCAGGACAAATAGTAGATGACAACATAAAAGAAAAAATAACAAGCCCACTAAAATACATATTATCTTTAAAAGGAATGATATACACAACATTAATTCTTGTGGTGTTATTTTTAGTGCAATACAAGCAAATAGCACCACAAAGTTATATTAATAGCAACGAATACCCAGTTTTGGCAACACGGATGGTTAAAAGAAAACATAGATACCAAAAAAATGAGATTATTTAATGATTTTAACTATGGAAGCTACCTATTATTTAAAGATATACCAGTATTTATAGATGGAAGAGCAGATGTATATGATCCTGTTTTTAATGGGAAACAAGAAGATATTTTTACGGATTATATGAAAACAGTAAGTATGCAACTTTGGTACGAAGATATCTTTGAAAAATATGAAATCACACATATTATTACAAAAACGCAGGAATCTTTAAATACTTTTCTACAAAGAAATAATAATTACAAAAAGCTTTACGATGATGGAACTTTTGTCATTTATGAAAAATCTCAAAAAACACTTGTAAAATCCTAGAAAATATGTTAAACTATTCAATAGTGATATAAAAAACAAAACCAATTAAAAAGCAAAGTAAATATATGACTAAATATGAAAATAGAGAAGATGGTCTAAGGCTGAAAGCCATCTCATATCAATATATTGAAATTTCACTTTTTAGGTCTTTTTCTGAAAATAGAAAGAAAAGTAGGAAAAAGCGGTTAAGAACCGTTAAAACGAAATAAGGTTAGCTTTGAAATAAGCTAATAAACTTAGGTGGTACCACGGAAAATAATAGCCATTTCGTCCTAAAAAGTAGGAGCGAAGTGGCTTTTTAGATAGGAATAAAAAGAAAGGAAAGATATAACATGAAAGAACAAATTGCCAAAATCAAAGAAAACTCAATCCAAGAAATAAGTAAATGCCAAGACGAAAAAGAACTAAACGAATTAAAAGTAAAATACTTAGGAAAAAAGGGAGAACTAACCATTGTACTAAGGGGAATGGGAGCCATTTCACCAGAAGAAAGACCAATCATTGGAAGCTTAGTAAATGAAGTAAGAGATGAGTTAGAAGCATTAATCAAGCAAAAAGAAAACGAATTCAAGAAAAAAGAATTAGAAAAAAAATTACAAACAGAAAACATCGATGTAACCGAGCCAAGTAAAAAAATAGCTTTAGGAGCCTTACATCCAATAACCCAAATCATTGAAGAAGTAGAAGAAATCTTTTTAGGAATGGGATACCAAATAGCAGATGGACCAGAAGTCGAAAAAGCAATCTATAACTTTGACAAACTAAACACACCACCAGACCATCCAGCAAGAGACGTACAAGACACCTTTTACATAACAGACGACATTGTACTAAGAAGTCAAACCTCACCAGTACAAGCAAGAGTCATGGAAAACCAAAAACCACCAATCAAAATCATTTGTCCTGGAGCGGTATATCGTTCAGACAGTGTTGACGCAACCCATTCACCAGTATTCCATCAAATAGAAGGATTAGTAGTAGACAAAAACATAGCCATGACAGACCTAAAAGGAACCTTAGAAATGTTTGCTAAAAAATGTTTAGGAGAAAACACAAAAATTAGATTTAGACCACACCACTTTCCATTTACCGAGCCAAGTGCAGAAGCAGACGTATCTTGCTTCGTATGTGGCGGAAAAGGATGCAAGGTATGCAAAGGCGAAGGATGGATTGAGCTATTAGGTTGCCGGAATGGTGCACCCAAATGTTTTAAAATATTGTGGAATTGACCCAGAAGAATATTCAGGCTTTGCCTTCCGGATTTGGTGTAGAAAGAATAGCTATGGCGAAATTTGGAATTGAAGACATGAGATTATTATTTGAAAATGATGCTAGATTCTTAAAACAATTTTAACGATGTTTTTTTGGTGCGAGGTTAAAAAACATCGACAGTTAAAAAATAAAAATTAATTAAAAATTTAGTTAATTAGGAGTGTTGAAATATGGGATTATTAAAAGAATTATTTAAAAGTAAAGGATTACCAAAAACACCAATTACTTTTGAAGAAACAAAAAAATATAATTGTGAAGATTATACCATAGAATCAGTAAAAGTAAAGGGAAAAAACATGTATAAAGTTCTACCAGTTCAAAATTTAGAAGAAAAACAAATAACAGCAAAAACCAAAAAAGAAAACTTTAGAAACAATGTAACCAGAGGTGGAGAACTACAAGGAATTGATAGAAATGTAGCAATAAACAGTAGAATAGATAGACAAAAACAACAAGAAAGAACATTAAATGACTGGACCAATACAAAAGGATATCTAAAATATAAAAATAAAACAAGTGAAAATACGAGATAAGAGGGCAAAACGGAGACAGCTAACCCAAAATCTCTAAAAAAGGAGAATGAATAGAAATGAAAGCAAGTATAGAATGGTTAAAAGAATATAGTGACATTGATGTTGATGCCATAGAATTAGGAGATATCCTAACCATGACAGGCTCAAAAGTAGAAACCATTGATAGGTTAGGAAACGACATAAAAAATGTGGTCGTTGGAAAAATTTTAGAAATAGAAAAGCATCCAGACGCTGATAAATTAGTAGTAACCAAAGTAGATGTAGGAAACGAAACATTGCAAATTGTAACAGGAGCTAACAATATCAAAGTAGGAGATATAGTGCCAATTGCCAAAGATGGTTCTAGTTTACCAGGCGGTGTAAAAATTAAAAAGGGAATGTTAAGAGGCATAGAATCTTGTGGCATGATGTGCTCAGTAGGGGAATTAAACCTTACCGTGGCAGATTATCCAAATCAAATTGAACATGGTATCATGATATTAGATTCAAAATTAGAAAAAGACATAGGTAAAGATGTGGTAGAAGTCTTAAATTTAAAAGAAGATATCATTGATTTTGAAATTACCTCCAATAGACCAGACTGTTTTTCAATTGAAGGATTAGGAAGGGAGACAGCAGCTTCTTTAAACAAACCATTTAAAAATCCAAGAAAAAATATAGACGAGATCGTAGTAGAAACAAAAAACGACTTAGAAGGATTAAAAGTGGATATCGAAGCACCAGACCTATGTTATAGATATGTGGCAAGAATGGTTAAAAACGTAAAAATTGGACCATCACCAGACTGGATGGTAAGAAGATTAAAAGCCTGTGGCATTCGAAGCATCAACAATATAGTAGACATCACAAACTATGTTATGTTAGAAATGGGTCAACCAATGCATGCTTTTGATATTCATTCCATTGAAGGAAAACATATTACCGTAAGACGTGCAAAAAAGGGAGAAAAAATCACAACTTTAGATGAACAAGAAAGAGAGCTAGACGAAAACAATCTAGTTATAGCAGACGACAAAAAAGCAGTAGCAATAGCTGGCGTTATGGGAGGATTAAACTCTGAAATTGAAGAAGATACCAAAACGGTAGTATTTGAATCGGCTGTATTTTATGGAGGTAGTGTTAGAAAAACTGCTAAAAAAGTGGCTTTGAGAACCGAAAGTTCTTCTCGATTTGAAAAAGGACTATCGGCAGAAAATGCACTAAGAGCAGCAAACCGTGCAGTAGAATTAGTAGAATTATTAAAAGCAGGAGAAGCAGTAGAGGGAAAAATAGATGTATATCCAACCAAACAAAAAATCAATAAAATTAAATTAGATGTATCTAAGATTAATAGTTTGTTAGGAACAAACTTAAGTAAAAAAGAAATGATAAACATTTTAGAAAAACTAGATATTAAAGTAGAAGAAGACATGGTGGTTAGTCCATATTTTAGAATGGATTTAGAATTTTTAGCAGATATTGCAGAAGAAATTGGACGTTTTTATGGTTATGACAAACTAGATACTACACTAATTAAAGCAGATACTACCTTAGGTATTCGAAACAAAGAACAAACCATCGAAAAGAAAGTGAAAGAAGTATTAGTCAATAGTGGATTTTTTGAAATCTATACCTATGGTTTTGTAAGCCAAAAAGACTTAGAAATGTCAAACATTAGTGAAGAAATCAAAAAATATGCCATTACCATACAAAATCCTTTAAGCGATGAATATAAATTAATGAGACCAACAACAGTGCCAAGTATGATGCAAATATTAGCGACAAATGCTAATAAGAAAAACCAAAATGTTAAGCTATTTGACTTATCTAGAAACTACAAAAATATAAAACAAGAAGTAGAAAAGGGAGAAGTTCCTTTGCAAGAAGAAATTTTAACCATCGGAATGTATGGAGAAGATGTAGACTTTTATAGCCTAAAAGGAATTTTAGAAAAGGTATTAGAAGCAATCAACATAAATGGTTATTACATAGAAAAAGAGACGAAAAATGCTTCTTACCATCCAGGAAGATGTGCTAACTTAAAAGTAGGAATGGATATCATTGCAACACTAGGAGAGGTACATCCAGAAGTACTAGATAATTATGAAATTTCAAAAAGAGCTTATTTAGCCGAAGTAAATATTACAAAATTAGTTCGATATGCAAAAGCCAATAAAAAATATGTAGAAGTACCAAAATTCCCAGCAGTAGAAAGAGATATTGCTGTAATTATAAACGAAGAAATAGAAGTAGGACAAATTGAAAAAATCATTACCAAAAAAGCGAAGAAACTATTAGAAAGTATGCAATTATTCGATATCTACCGTAATGAAAAATTAGGGCAAAATAAAAAAAGTGTTGCTTATTCACTGATTTTTAGAGATAAAAGTAAAACACTAGCTGACGAAGAAATTAACAAGATAATGGAAGATATTATTTTGGAATTAGAAAAATCATTGGGAGCAGAATTAAGAAAATAAAATCTTCATGAATACTACCTCATCTGCAAATAATAGCTTTATTTTTTAAATCGAAGAATTTTTCGAAAATGTGACAAAAATATTAAGTTTTAGTTACATTTAAGACAAAAAAACAATTTTATGATATGATAAAACAAGAAAAAATTAAAATAATAAATTAGGAGGAAATAAAATGGAGGAACAAGTAAAGAAAAAAAGATTATCACCAGAAGCAACCTTAATCTTAACAATAGGAACCTGTGCACTAAGTGTTATCGTTTATAGAATTTTATACTTTATTATAACAGGTGCTTAAAGAATGGAAAAAGAAATAAAGCAAAAGACTACGAAAATTTCAAAAAACGTAGTCTTTTTTTCGTAAAACCCTTGACAAAATCAAAAAAATGATGTAAAGTATATTAGCATTACAAAATAAAAGAGGTAATAACGATGGAAAAGAATGTAGAAATTAGCATACTAAACGAAATATATGGCAAGTTATTAACCAAAAAACAATCTGAAATCATAGACAACTACTACAACCAAGACCTATCCCTAACAGAAATTGCCCAAAACAACAAAATAACAAGGCAAGCCGTACGTGACATTTTAAAAAAAGGGGAAAACAAACTATATGAATATGAAAAAAACTTAAACATCATGAAAAAATCAAGAAAGCAAGAAAAAAAATTAGAAGCAATTTTAGAACAAATAGACAAAATACAAAAACAAGAGGGAGATGCAAAAACAAGTAAACAACTACAAAATATAAAAAAAGAATTAAAGAAATTATAAGATAAAGGAGTGAAACCGATGGCTTTTGAAGGACTATCTTCTAGATTACAAGAAATAACCAGAAAAATTAGAGGAAAAGCAAGAATAACAGAAAGTGACTTAAAAGAAATGATGCGAGAAGTAAAACTTGCCCTTTTAGAAGCCGACGTAAACTATAAAATCGTAAAAGATTTCATCCGGGAGTATCCAGGAAAAAGCCTTAGGGCAAGACGTTTTAAAATCATTAACACCAGGGCAACAAGTTATCAAAATTGTAAAAGACGAATTAATAGAACTATTACGGAGGAACAGAAAGCAAAATCAACCTCACGCCAAATCCGCCAACCGTAATTATGATGGTAGGATTGCAAGGATCTGGTAAAACCACAACCTCAGGAAAACTAGCAAACCTACTTAGAAAACAAGGAAAAAAGCCACTACTTGTAGCATGTGATGTTTATCGACCAGCAGCCATCAAACAATTAGAAGTAGTAGGAAAACAATTAAACATTCCAGTATTTGCCAACGAAGTTTCAAAAGATGTTGTACACATTGCCAAGCAAGCTATGTCGACAGCTATCTCCAAATTAAACGATGTTATCATATTAGACACAGCAGGACGTTTACACATTGACGAAGAACTAATGGAGGAACTAAAAAATCTAAAAACAAACATCAAGCCACATGAAATCTTACTAGTAGTAGACAGTATGACAGGGCAAGATGCCGTTAATGTAGCAGAAAAATTTAACGAAGCCTTAGGAATCGATGGTGTTGTCCTAACGAAATTAGATGGTGACACAAGAGGAGGAGCAGCTTTATCTGTTAAAAAAGTAACCAATAGACCCATCAAATTCGCAGCAACAGGAGAAAAACTAAGTGACATCGAAGTATTCCATCCAGAAAGAATGGCAGGAAGAATCTTGGGAATGGGAGACATTTTATCAGTCATTGAAAAAGCAGAAGAAGCCTTTGACTTAGAAGAAGCAGAAAAACTAGAAAAGCAATTCAAGAAAAAAGAATTAGACTTAGACGATTACTTAGCACAACTAAGACAAGTAAAAAAAATGGGTTCCTTTTCCTCACTTTTAAAAATGATACCAGGAATGAACCAAATAAAAGATTTAAAAGTAGACGACAAAGAATTTGAAAAAATAGAAGCCATCATTTGCTCTATGACCAAGAAGGAAAAGAAAGACACAAGACTTTTAAATGCAAGCAGAAGACAACGTATCGCAAAGGGCAGTGGAACAACCGTACAAGACATCAACAAATTTATCAAATCCTTTGAAATGACCCAGAAAATGATGAAACAAATGAAAAACAGTAAAGGTGGTATGAGAAAAATGCTAAATGGAATTGACGAAAATGCCTTAAAGAATTTTAAATTTTAATAAATCATGTTTTTAAATTTTTAATTTTTATATAAAAAAGGGATTTTAAGGAACGTCCCCAAAATCCCTATCAAAATTTTGGAGGTGAAAAAAATGGTAAAAATTAGATTACAAAGACAAGGAAAGAAAAGAGCTCCATTTTATCATATCGTAGTAGCAGATTCAAGATGCCCAAGAGATGGTAAAATAATTGAGCAATTAGGAACTTATGACCCAATGACAGATCCTGCAACAATTTCTTTAGACAAAGAAAAAGTTGAAAAATGGATTAAAAATGGTGCAAAACCAACAGACACTGTAAAAGCTTTAATCGAAAAAGCATAAATATAGTGGCGAAGTGGAGGACTTTAATATGAAAGATATCTTAGAAACGATTATTCTAAACTTAGTAGACAATAAAGAAGCTGTTGAAATTAAAGAGCTTGAGCGGAGAAAAATCAATTGTTTTTGAAGTAAAAGTAGCAGAGGGCGACATGGGAAAAATAATAGGAAAACAAGGAAGACTTGCTAAATCTATTAGGACTGTAATGAAAGCAGTAGCTATGAAAGAGCAAAAAAGAATTTCCGTTGAATTTATTGGATAATGGAGAATAGAAAGAATGACAAAATATCTTGAAATTGGTCAAATTGTAAATACCTTTGGTATCAAAGGAATGGTAAAAATCAAACCATTTACTGACGATATCAAGCGATTTGACAAGTTAAATAGCGTATATATCAAAAACAAAAAAGAACAAAAAGAATATGAAATCGAGGAAGTAAAATATCATAAAAACATGGTATTAATGAAACTTAAGCGGTACCGATACAATAGAAGCAGCAGAAAAACTACGACAAAGCTATTTACTAGTCGATAGAGAAAAAGAAGACCCTTTAGAAGAAGGTGTTTATTACATAGTAGACTTAATAGGCTTAGAAGTATATACTGACAAAGATGACTTACTAGGAACGGTGGACGATATCTTTAATACAGGAGGAAACGATATATATGTTGTAAAAGATGGATTAGGAAAACAAATCCTTTTACCAGGAATTCCAGAGGTTTTAAAAAACGTAGATTTGGAAAAAGGAAAAATAACCGTACATCTAATCCCTCGGTTTAATGTAATAAACTTTGTGGAGGAAGAAATGAAATTTGATGTTTTAACGCTTTTCCCCGAAATGTTTGAACCATTAAAAACAAGCATAATAGGAAAAGCAGTAGAAAAAAAACTGCTAGATATCAATCTAATTGATATTAGAGAGTTTTCAAAGGACAAACACAAAAAAGTAGACGATACTCCATATGGTGGTGGTGCAGGAATGGTTATGAAGCCAGATGTTGTATATGATGCGTATCGTTCTGTTAAGAGCAATAAGGCAAAAGTAATCTACATGTCACCACAAGGAAAAACACTAAACCAAAAAAAAGTAGAAGACTTAAGCAAAGAAGACCATCTTATTATACTTTGTGGACACTACGAAGGAATTGACCAAAGAGTATTAGATAAAATTGTGGATGAGGAAATATCCATTGGTGACTATGTATTAACAGGGGGAGAAATTCCAGCCATGGTGTTAATCGATAGCGTTAGTAGATATGTAGAAGGGGTGTTAAGCAAAAACTCCATTCGGGGAGGAAAGTTTTTCTAACCGGATTACTCGAATATCCACAATATACTAGACCTGAAGTATTTCAAGGGCAAGCTGTTCCAGAAATACTATTATCAGGACACCACGAAAATATCAATAAATGGCGAAAAGAAAAATCAGTTGAAATAACAAAAAAGAAAAGACCAGATTTATTAAACAATAAGTAAATGAAGTGCTAGATAAAAAGCACCGCTCAAAAATGAAAGATAGGAGGAAATTCTAAAATGGATATTATAAAATCTATTGAACATGAACAATTAAAAAACAAGATACCAGAATTAAAAGTTGGTAACACTGTTAAAGTACACGTAAGAATAAAAGAAGGAAACAAAGAAAGAATCCAAGTATTTGAAGGAATTATCATTAAAGTACAAGGTGGAGGTGTAAACCAAACATTTACTGTTAGAAAAATTTCTTATGGTGTAGGTGTTGAAAAAACTTTCTTAGTACACTCACCACTAGTAGAAAAAGTAGAATTGGTAAGAGTAGGTAAAGCAAGAAGAGCTAGATTATTCTACTTAAGAGATAGAGTTGGTAAAGCTGCTAAGACAAAGGAAAAAGTAGGAGCAAGAATTGAAAATAGAGAAATTGTTATCAAAGAAGAATTAGCAGAAGAACCAGTTGCTACTGAAGAAGTAGCAACAACAGAAGTTACAGAAAGTGCTACAGAAGCTACTGTAGTGGAAGAAGTTGTTGAAACACCAGTAGCTCAAACAGCTGAAGTTGAAGAAACTACAGAAGCACCAGCAGAAGAAAAAGTAGAAGCTGCACCAGAAGAAGCACCTGCTGTTGAAACAAAAGAAGTTGCTGTTCAAGAAACAGTAGATACCGTAAAAGAAGAAGCAGTAGAAGACGTAAAAGAAGTAGCCGAAGAAGATAAAAAAGAAGAATAATAAATCTAAAATTGCCAGAAGGGATGAACCTTTTTGGCAATTCTTGTTAGTTGAGAAATTTTTGCAATTCTGTTTGCAAAAATTTTTCTTTGTCTTCGCTTAATTTTGTTAAAGGCAATCTAGGTTTACCAAAGTTATAGCCTAATATATTTAAAGCAGATTTTACAGGAATAGGATTTACTTCAGAAAATAAAACCTTTATTAAGGGAAGTGCTTGTAACTGCATTTTAGTAGCAGTAGAACGATTCCCATCTAAAAAGTTTTGTACCATATTATGTGTATATTTCGGAGCTACATTGGATAAAACAGAAATAACACCAATTCCACCAAGTGACAAAATAGGAATTGTTTGGTCGTCATTACCAGAGTAAATTTTTAAATTCTCTTGGCAAAGATAAGCAATTTCTGCTATTTGTGATAAATTGCCACTAGCTTCTTTAATCGCTACGATATTTGGGATTTTAGAAAGCTCTAAGCAGGTTTTGGGTTCGATATTAACACCAGTTCTACTAGGTACATTATAAAGAATAATTGGCAAAGTGACACTTTTGGCAATTTCTTTGTAATGTTCGATTAAACCATTTTGTGTACATTTATTATAATAAGGAGTAACAATTAAAAGTCCATCAACCCCCAAAGCTTCAAGTTTTTTAGAATATTCGATTACTTCTTTTGTGTTATTTCCACCTGAACCAGCAATAACAGGAATTCTATTGCTTGTAGTTTTTATAGCACATTGAATCGTTGCTAATTTTTCTTCCGTTGTCATAGTAGAGGCTTCGCCAGTTGTTCCACAAACAATAAGAGCATCTACGTTATTTTGAATTTGATTTTTAATCAGTTTTTCAAATTCTTTTTCATTTACGCCAGTTTCGTCAAAAGGTGTAGCGATAGCTGTGCCACAGCCCTTAAATAAAATATTTTTCATAGAAAAAATCCCTCCTTAAACAGTGAAAACTAGTTTTATAAAAAGTATATGATAAAAAATAAAAAAAGTTAAAAAATTTAAAAAAAGGTATTGACAAAAAACAAAATAGAAGATAAAATGGAAACAACAAAAACGAACAACAATTCGAAGAACGGAAATTTGATATAGCTTACGTATAAGGAGTGATAAAAATGAATCTAGTAAAAAGAAAAATGAATGTGAAAACAATTGAAATAAAAGGGATTGAGAAACATCCAGTACCTGTATTAGGAATTGATTATAAGGTGAAAATTGTATACAAAAATGTGAAGATTACCGAACTAAACATAGAAAATAAAACCATAGAAATAGCCCTTCCGAATCGTTATAAAAAAATGAACAACCAAGAAATATTAGACCTAGCAATTGATAAAATGTATGAACAAATTGCCAAAGTAGAAATGGAAAGAGCGATGGAAAAAATAAGAATTATGGTTGGTTTTGCACCAGAAGAATATGAAATCAAGAAAATGAAAACATTAGGAAAATGCGAAAACAAAAAAATCACCATCCATCCAGAGCTAGTTAAGCATAATCGCCAAGTAATTGATTATGTTGTGTTACACCAATATTGTCATTTGAAGCACAAAAATCATACAAAAGCATTTTTTAAAATGCTAGAAAGATATCTACCAGACTATAAAAAATGTGAGGAAATATTATTAAACATATAAATCATAAAGATTATTAAGGCCTTAATAAAACCTAAATATACTTTAAAAAACAAAAAATCTTCAAGTAAAATAATGAAATTGAAGATTTTTTTGCTTTAAAGCCTCGACAAAACAAAGATAAAGTGATAAGATAAAAATGTATTATATTGGGGTATCGCCAAGCGGTAAGGCAGCGGACTCTGACTCCGCCATTCCTAGGTTCGAATCCTAGTACCCCAGCCAAACTTAAATCATGAAAATAAAAATATTTTTATTTGGAAGACAAAGTAGATAAATCTAATCAGAAATTTAGGAGGAAACAAATGAGAAATAAAAAGGGAATTACCCTAGTATCCTTAGTAATCACTATCATTGTATTATCGATATTAGCATCAATTGCAACCTATAGTGGAATTAGTGTAATAAAATCATCTAAATTTACAGCTTTCACTGCAGAATTAAAAATAATGCAAACAGGGGTAAATACCATTTACGAAGATAGCAAGAAAAATGAAAATGGCAGTGAACAATATGGAGACTTACTAACAGGAGAAGTACAAGAACAAGCTAATAAAGTATTTACATCAGAAGCCGCTGGAATAACAGACCAAACAGGATACCGTTATTGGAGTAGCAATTATATTAAAAATACTTTAAAAATAGAAGGAGTAGAACAATCATTTTTCGTAAATCTTGAAAAAAGAAGTGTTGTAAGCTACGAAGGCTTGGAATATGAGGGGGAAACATATTATACATTAGAACAATTGCCAAATGGTTTATACAATGTAGAATATAATGCACCAAATGCAGAAACACCTACCTTTGATGTAAAGACAGAAACAATAGGAGATGACAAATGGAAAATCACCATTTCTAATATTCAATATAGTGGTTATATTGATAAATGGCAAGTGGCGTATCAATTAGAAAATAGTGATTATTGGATTACAACTAAGGAGTTAAGCTTTGTGGTAAATGAAGAAGGAAATTATAATATTCAATTGGTAAATGAAAATATAAAATCAGAAAGTAAGAAACTTCAAGTAGTAACAACGGTAGAAGAAGTAAGAAGTGAAGGAAAAGTTTTTGAAAAGAAAACAACCATACAAGATACTTTTGGAAATAAAGTAGTAGTACCAGAAGGATTTAAAGTAGCGCAAGATTCAGCAAATGATGTAACAGGAGGAATGGTAATTGAAGATGTAAGTCATGGAAGCACTACAGCAGGAAGTCAATTTGTGTGGATACCAGTCGGAACCGTTAAATATTCTGGTGGAGCTAAGACAATTAATTTGGATAGATATACATTTGCAGATGACGGTACGCCAACAGCGCAAGGAGATAACGTAATCGATAGTCTTTATCAAGAATTAGCAACATCAAGTTATGGAAATACAACGGCAAAAGATATAGCAGCTTTTAAAACAAGTGCGGTTAAAAATGGTGGTTATTATATTGGTAGATACGAAGCAAGAACAGCAACAGAAAGAGCAAGTGAAACGGATGCATTAACAGCAGTAACCGTAAAGCCAAGTGACTATGTATATAATTATATTACCCAGCAACAAGCTGCTACACAATGTAGAAATATGTATAATAGTAGTACAAGTAGTTTTACGAGTGATTTAATTAACAGTTATGCGTGGGATACAGCTATCGTGTTCTTACAAGAATTTGATAATAGAAGTAGTAAGCCTAAAGTATATTCAAGGCAAACAAGTTTGAATACAAGTTTCGTAGAAAAAGGAACTAATAACTTAAGTAATACAGAACAGCAAGATAAAATTTGTAATATATGGGATATGGCAAGTAGTGATTTTGAATGGACAACAGAGACCGATACCAATTCCGATGGTTCGTGTGTCGGCAGGGGAGGCTGTTACTTCAGCATCAGTAGCAGCTACACGAGTTACCGTCACAACACTAGTACAACTGGAACAAGCAGTTTCCACTCCTTCAGACCCTCACTTTATTTAAAGAACTGAATGTTGTGAAAAATAAATTACAATAAATGTTAAAGTTGTTTTAATGAGTTGTAATTGAGAAAATAATATAACCAAAAACTCAAATATCAGGTAATAAACCTTGATAATTGAGTTTTTTTATATAAAATACTCATAAAAATTTAATAGTAACAAAAAAACATCAAAATAGAAGAAAAAACGAAAAAGTATAAGGAAAAAAACGTTTTTTACTTCAAAATCAAATTTGACATTTGGAACGAAGGAATGTAAAATGTAAAAAACTTAAGGGGCAAATAAAAAACAAGGAGGTGAAAACATGGAAGAAAAGATACTAGACATATTAATGCAAATCCAAAAAGATGTAACTGAACTAAAAGAAAATCAAAAGACAATGCAAGCAGACATAGTATACTTAAAAGAAAACCAAAGAATAATGCAAGAAGACATCAAAAACATAAAAGCAGAAATAAAAATAATGCAAGAAGACATCAAAAACATAAAAGCAGAAATAAAAATAATGCAAGAAGACATCAAAAACATAAAAGCAGAAATAATAATAATACAAAAAGACATTGAAAACATGAAAAAAGACATTCAAATTGCACAAGCAACTGATATGATTATGCAAGAAAATATAGGAGGATTAAAGGGGGAACAAAAAGACATAAAGAACAATATAGTAGCCATATTAGAAAGACAAAACGAAATCAACGAAAAATTTATCAAATACCTAAAAAAAGCAGACAAAAAACATCAAAAACTACACTTATTAGAAGCATAAACTATAAAAAATAAAAACACTATTATAAAAAAGCAAAAACCAAACCTTGCAAAACAAAATAATAGTGTTTTTTTATAGGCAAAACTTTACTTTTACCAAAATTTACTATATAATATAAAAAAACAAATGGCAACTTCTAAGCCTATTTCAAGCTTGCCATCAAAAAGAAAAGAGGAGAGATTAAAAATGCAAGAAAACAATAACCAAACTAACAATGAAGTAGAAGAATTAGACATAAACCACTTAATGCAAATAAGAAGAGATAAATTAACCGAATTACAACAACAAGGAAAAGACCCCTATCAAATAACAAAATTCAGTCGAACCAATACTGCTGGAGAAATCAAGCAAAACTATGAAAAATTTGAACAAAAAGACGTAACCGTAGCTGGAAGAATTATTGCCAAAAGAATTATGGGAAAAGCATCCTTTTGCACCATACAAGACAGTAACGAAAAAATCCAAAGTTATGTAAGCATCAACGACTTAGGAGAAGAAAGCTACAAAGCATTCAAAACATGGGATATTGGAGACATCATTGGAATTACTCGGATTTGTATTTAAAACCAGAACAGAAGAAATTTCAATCCATGCCAAAGAAGTAACTTTACTAGCTAAATCATTAAGGCCCCTACCAGAAAAATTCCATGGGCTAAAAGACATAGACCTACGTTACCGCCAAAGATACGTAGACCTAATCATGAATCCAGAAGTAAAGAAAACCTTTGAAATGAGAAGTAAAATCATAACAGAAATCAGGAGAATTTTAGACGAAAAAGGATACCTAGAAGTAGACACCCCGATGCTAAACACCATATCAGGAGGAGCAACAGCAAAACCATTTATCACCCATCATAATACCTTAAACATTGATATGTATCTAAGAATTGCAACCGAATTAAACCTAAAAAGACTAATTGTAGGTGGCTATGATAAAGTATATGAAATGGGAAGAATATTTAGAAACGAAGGAATGGACATTCGTCACAACCCAGAATTCACCACTATTGAATTATATGAAGCATATGCTGATTATCATGACATGATGGACATGGTAGAAGAAATATTTTCAAAATGTGCCATGAAAGTACTTGGAACCACAAAAGTAACTTATCAAGACCAAGAAATAGACCTAACGCCAGGATGGAAAAGAATTAGTATGATTGACTCTATCAAAGAAGCTTGTGGAGTGGACTTTAACACCATAGAAACAGACGCAGAAGCAGTCAATTTAGCCAAAGAAAAAGGAATTGAAATACCAGATAAAACCAAAGAAACAAGAGGAGACGTCATTAGCTTATTCTTTGATGAATATGTAGAAAAAACCTTAGTACAACCCACCTTTATTTACGACTATCCAATCGAAATATCACCACTAGCCAAGAAAAAGAAAGAAGATTCTAGACTAACCGAAAGATTTGAAGTATTTATTGGTGGACGTGAATATGGAAACGCTTTTTCAGAACTAAATGATCCAATTGACCAATACGAAAGATTTAAAAAACAAGTAGAAGCAAGAGAAGCAGGAGACGAAGAAGCTGGTATGATGGATGAGGACTTTATTCAAGCACTAGAAATTGGAATGCCTCCAACAGGTGGATTAGGAATAGGAATTGATAGATTAGTAATGCTACTAACCAATAGTGCATCAATTCGTGATGTATTGTTATTTCCAACCATGAAACCTTTATCTTAATAATAAAATAAGTAACAAGTTTTAATGGCGATTTAATGAGTTAAATTGCCTAGGGGGGGAAAATGATTTTAGAAAATAAATTGAATATTACGGAACAAGCAGAACTAGCAAGAGAAGAAGAAAAAATCAGTAAAATGGCTGCAAAGAAAATGTTTGAAACAGGGTATTTGGATAGATTAGAACCTGGGACCTTTGAAACTTTAAAAAAAATACATAGATATCTATTTGAAGAAATATATGAATTTGCAGGGAATATAAGAACAGTAAACATAGCTAAAGGTAATTTTAGATTTATACCTCTTACTTATCTAGAAGAAGCACTTAAAAATATTGAAAAAATGCCACAATCTACTTATGAACAAATTATTGAAAAATATGTAGAAATGAATATTGCCCATCCATTTAGAGAAGGAAATGGAAGAAGTGCAAGGATTTGGCTTGATTTAATTTTAAAAAAGGAATTAAATTTAGTAATTGATTGGAGTAAGATTAGCAAAGCAGATTATTTACTTGCTATGGAACGTAGTCCTATAAAAGATACAGAAATAAAAGAATTATTAAAGCAAAGCTTGACAGATAAAATAAATGATAGAGATGTCTATATGAAAGGTATAGATAATAGCTATTTATACGAAGGCTATTTATCATTTAAGACAGAAGACTTATAGAAAGTAAAAGAGGGATAAAAAAGGAGATAAAAAATGTTTAATTTTTCATTTGATAACAGAATTGTATATATCATAATAGCCATCATGGTATTAACCACAATTTCACGGATATATTACCAATCCAGATACTCTACTTCGGTTTATTAGTAAGCGTACCAGGTGTTCTAGTAGCAATCACCTTTCATGAATTTGCTCATGGATTTGCAGCTTACAAATTAGGAGACAACACAGCCAAAAATGAAGGAAGACTAAGCCTAAACCCACTTGACCATTTAGACCCAATAGGAACATTAATGCTATTATTTGCAGGTTTTGGATGGGGAAAACCTGTACATGTCAATCCAACGCAATATACAAGAAAGATGTCAATGGAAAAAGGAGAAGCCATTGTATCTGTAGCAGGACCAGTAACAAACATAGTACTAGCATTTTTATTAGCAATTATCTATGGTGCTATAATCAAATTTTCTGGGATAGCATTTATCTATTCAACAGTTGGAAAAATCATAATACAAATGATAGGAGCGGCAATTGCTATTAACATTGGGCTAGGAGTCTTTAATCTAATTCCATTGCCACCGTTAGACGGCTCAAAAGTCATTATGCCATTTTTACCATATAATGCAAAACAATGGTTTAGAAACAATGAGCAAATCTTCTATATCATATTTGTAGTAATATGGATTACAGGAATAACAAGTATTATCATATCACCAGCAATTAATTGGATTTCAACAGGAATTATGACAGTGACCCAAATGATTTTTGGACTTTAGGAGGAGTAAATATGAAAAAAGACATACTCACATTAGGAATTGAATCAAGCTGTGACGAAACCTCTGTAGCCATTGTAAAAAATGGTAGAGAGGTTCTTTGCAATATCATAGACACCCAGATACCAATCCATGAAAAATATGGAGGAGTCGTACCAGAAATAGCATCAAGAAATCACATAGAAGCTATCTCAAGAGTTACCAAAAAAGCATTACAAGAAGCAAAAGTAAGCTTAGAAGAAATTGATGCCATCACACCAACCTATGGACCACGGACTAGTGGGAGCCTTATTAGTAGGACTTTCCTATGCAAAAGCTATAGCCTATGCAAAAGAAATTCCACTAGTAGGAGTAAACCACATCCAAGGACACATAGCAGCAAACTATCTTACATATCAAGAGTTAGAACCACCATTTCTATGTATTATGATGTCAGGAGGAAACACGCAAATTATCCAAGTAAAAAGCTATACCGAATTTGAAGTACTTCGGAAAAACAAGAGATGATGCCATTCGGCGAAGCCTTTGACAAAGTAGCAAGAGTAGTAGGGCTAGGCTATCCAGGAGGACCAAAAGTAGATAAATTAGCAAAAGAACGGAGAGCCTACTATTAAATTGCCAAAAACACAATTTCACGACGATACCTTAGACTTTAGTTTTAGTGGGATTAAAACAGCCGTTATAAATATCAACCATAAAACACCTAATATCAACAAAGCCAATCTTTGTAGTAGTTTTCAAAAAACAGTAACAGAAACATTAATGGAAAATGTAGAAAAAGCAATCCAAAAAACCAAAATAAAAACCATAGCTTTAGCAGGAGGAGTATCTTGTAATTCCTATATTAGAAAAGAATTCTTAGAACTTGAAAAGCAAGGAATTAAAGTATATATGCCAGACCTAAAACTATGCACCGACAATGCAGCTATGATAGCATCAGCACGGTTATTATAATTACATAGAAGGGAAAAGAGATACATTAACCTTAAATGCCATACCAAACTTAAAATTATAATGAGATAGAAAATAAGGAGAAAGTAGATGTCAATATACACAATAGGAGACCTTCATTTATCCTTTCAAGAAGACAAGCCAATGAGTATATTTGGAGAAAACTGGAAAGGACATGAAGAAAAAATCAAAAAAGCATGGACTGAAAAAGTAACCAATCAAGACCTAGTAGTAATGCCAGGTGATTTTTCATGGTCAACATATTTAAAAGATACTTACAAAGACTTTTTATATTTAAATAATCTACCAGGGAAGAAACTAATTTTAAAAGGAAACCATGACTATTGGTGGACAACCGTAACTAGTATGAGAAATTTTTTAAAAGAAAATAATTTCGAAAATATTGATTTTATCTATAACAATGCCTATGAATTCGAAAACATCATTATAGCAGGAACAAGAGGATGGGGACAAAATGAGGAAGCACAAGACCAAAAACTATTAAAAAGGGAAGTAGCAAGACTAGAGCTATCTTTGCAAAAAGCCCAGGAACTAAACCAAAAGCAAGAAAAAGAAATAATCGTATTTCTTCATTATCCACCAATTATCAGTAGCAATCTTATCAATAACGAAATGAGTGAATTTATTAAGGTTATGAAAAACTATAATGTAAAAAGATGTTATTATGGGCACTTACACAGTAGCTCTATCAAAGAAGCAGTAGAAGGAGAAGTTTATGGAATTAACTTTAAACTAGTTAGTGCAGATGCTTTAGATTTTAAATTATGGGAGATTTAAACAGGGATTTTAAGGAACGTCCCCCAAATCCCTGTTTAGGAGGAAAAGATGGACTTAAAAAAAGATGTTAAATATATTAAAGGAGTAGGACCCAATCGAGTTCAACTATTAAATAAATTAGGAATTTTTACGTTAGAGGATTTAATTACCTATTACCCAAGAGCTTATGAAGATAGAAGTAAACCCAAAGCGATTGCAGAATGTATAAATGGCGAGGAGGTTTTAATTGAGGTAATTGCTTGTAGCAAACTTAGTGATGTTCGTCTAAAAGGAAAAACCATGCAAAGGTTGATGGTAAGAGACGAAACAGGAAGTTGTACCATTACGTGGTTTAATCAAAGTTACTTAAAAAATAAATTTGAAATAGGAAAAAAATACAAATTTTATGGAAAAATAACAAATAATTTTGGTAAAATAACTATGACTTCGCCAGTATATGACGATAATAAGAAGAATTTTAATACAGGAAAAATTATTCCCCTATATCCATTAACCTATCAGTTATCTCAAAATGTTTTAAGAAGAATTATGGAAGAACGGATTAAAAGAGGTAGAGGAAGCTTTACCAGAAACCCTACCAGAATACTTATTAGAAGAGTATAACTTAAGTAGTGTGAATGAAGCCATAAAACAAATTCATTTTCCCAAAGAATTAAAGGATTTTGAAGTGGCAAGAAAAAGACTCGTTTTTGAAGAACTATTATCCACACAATTAGCCTTATTAGAATTAAAAAACAGTTATCAAAATGAAGAAAAGGGAATTCAATTTGATAAAAATGTTAAAATGTCAAAAGTAATCAATGAGCTACCTTTTCGTTTAACAAAAGCACAACTTAGAGTGTTAGAAGAAATTGATAATAATATGGAAAAGCAAAGTGCAATGAATCGTTTATTACAAGGAGATGTTGGCTCTGGAAAAACAGTAGTTGCCATGTGTGCCGCCTATAAAGCAGTAAAATCTGGCTATCAAGCAGCGATTATGGCACCAACAGCAATTTTAGCGGTACAACATTTAGAAAATTTCCAAAACATATTAGAAAAGTTAGAAATTCGATGTGAATTACTAACCTCAGGAATTACCAAAAAGAAAAAAGAAGACATATTAGAACGCCTAGCAAATGGAGAAATCGACATCTTAATTGGAACCCATGCTATCATAGAAGACAATGTAATATTTAAAAATTTAGGGTTAGTAGTAACAGATGAGCAACACCGATTTGGTGTAAAACAAAGAACCAAAATAGCCGAAAAAGGAAAAAATCCAGATGTACTAGTTATGACAGCAACACCAATTCCAAGAACATTAGCCCTAATTTTATATGGAGACTTAGACATATCAATCATTGACGAATTGCCACCAAACCGTAAAACCATAGAAACCTTTGCTGTCAATAAAAAAATGACAGAAAGAGTAAATAGCTTTATTGAAAAACAAATAAAAGAAGGAAGACAAGCTTATATTGTATGTCCTTTGGTAGAAGAAAACGAGGAGTTAGACCTAAAATCTGTAGAAGCTTTATATGAAGCCTATCAAAAGCAAATCTTTCCACAATATCAAGTAGAGTATATTCATGGAAAAATGCGACCAAAGCAAAAAGATGAAATTATGGCAAACTTTAAAGCAGGGAAAATTGATATTTTAATTTCAACAACAGTAATAGAGGTAGGAGTAGACGTACCAAACAGTAACATTATGGTTATTGAAAACGCAGAGCGATTTGGCTTAGCTCGGATTGCATCAATTACGAGGAAGAGTAGGAAGAGGAGATTATCAATCATATTGTATTTTAAAATATGAAGGCAAAAGCCAAACGGTAAAAGAAAGAATGAAGATAATGTGTGATACCTGTGATGGCTTTTTAATAGCAGAAAAGGACTTAGAACTAAGAGGCTCAGGAGATTTCTTTGGAACCATGCAGCATGGCTTACCAGAATTTAAAATTGCTAATCTGTTCGAAGATATGCCAGTTTTAAAAATGGTCCAAGAGATTGCCACTAAAATTTTGCAAGAGGATCCTAAATTAGAAGCAGAAAAAAATATATTGTTAAGAGATTTAGTTAAGGATAAATTTATGACAAGAATTGAGATTTAATTTAGTCCCCATGTCCCCACTGGTTCCGGGTTTAAATGGGGACGTTTCTGTGTCCCACTGGTTCCGGGTTTGAGTGGGGACACAAAAATTTTCTTGACTTTTTTACTAGAAAATAGTATGATTAATAAGGAAAAAGAAAAAGGATGTCGATAAGAATGTTGCAAATGGTTATTAAGCTAATTGGTGCTATATTAGTGCTAGTGGGGATTATCTTAATTTATGATGCTCGTATTATAACAAAAAGGTTTTTTGGTTTTGGTGACCAAAATGATGCTACACAAGGTTTAAAAATACTGGGGTTTTTGATAGCAATTGTTCGGAGGATTAATTGTATATTTTGCGTAAAATATATTTTATAGATTTTAGAGTTGATAAGAAAAAATGTAAAAAAGCAAGCTTAGAAAAATAGGCTTGCTTCTTTATAATATATTACAACGTAACAATCTTTTTCGTAAAATCCAAATTACTAGAAGAATCATCTAAGTAACCCAAAGTATAAACATTAGTGGCCCAAATATCCTTTTCTAACATAACCTGAAGATTTTTGTTAGAATTATCGTCAGTAAAACGTTTTACAGAAGTAATGATTTGTAGTTTAGGATTAGCCTTTGCAATTTCAGCAATCAAAAATTTTCCCCTTTTATTCAAAGCCAAAACCCTAGCATAAGGCTCCACTTTTTTTGACATAGCCAAATCCTTTTTTGTAATACCAAGCAAAGCATATACCAAAATACGTTGAAGACGAGTGGCTGGATAGCGTTTTGTCTTGATTAGATTCATAAGTTCATGAAAAGTATTACAAGAATTAGCGGCATTTTTAATAGCAAATTCTAAACCTTCTGTCACATCAGGAAGCTCTGCAATTTGAGCTGTTGTCATTCTCCTTAAGGTAAATAGAATTTCCTTTTCAAATACAGAAATATCAGAAATAATGTGACCAGCTTTCATATTTTTCATTAAAATAGAATAACTAGAAGATGGCATAAGAGAAGCCAAAGCACCAAAACCATCATTTTTAATCATATTTCGAATAGCAGTACTGCTTGCGATATGATTATTAAAACCTAAATCATTATGACCAACCTCGTATCTTGGAATAGAGAAAGCTTCTAAAGGACTTTTTAATTTCTTCAAAGCTTTCAAATATTCAATGCCTAAAATATTATTAGGAGAAGAAAGGGTTTTAGCAAATCTTCGAATATCATTTAAATACATCATAAGAGCATTTTCGCGAGCTTTAGGAAAGGAAAGCCCTTTCGACAATTCGTGAGATAACAAAGTTTTGTATTGTTTGGGTTCGTAAAATAAAACATCAGCACATTTGTCCAAAACTTCAACATCAGGTGTTTCAGCACCAAAAGCAATGGAGTCTACTATTTTCAAAGCATCTAAAATCTTAACAGCACCTTCTGCAAAATTTTCAGCACTAGATGTAGCATATAAAACAGGTAGTTCAATGACTAAATCAATGCCAGCACTAACAGCAGCTTCTGCTTTTGACCATTTATCGACTAAAGAAGTGCCACCACGCTGAGTAAAGTTACCACTCATAATGGCAACTGTATAATTAGAATTGGTATCTTTTTTTGCTTTTTCTAAATGGTACAAATGCCCATTATGAAAAGGATTATATTCGGCAACAATGCCCAAAACTTTACTCATAAAAAATCCCTTCTTGATTTCAATTTTATTTATGCTATAATACTATCATAAAATAATAAAAAAAACAAATGGAAAGGATAAATTTATGGAAAGAGTAGTTATTTATACAGATGGTGCTTGTTCTGGGAACCCTGGTCCTGGAGGTTGGGGAAGTATTTTAATGTACAAAGAAAACAAAAAAGAAATTTCTGGTGGAAAAAAGGAGACTACCAATAACATAATGGAACTAACAGCTGTAATAGAAGGGCTAAAGCTTTTAAAATATCCTTGTGAAGTGGATTTATATAGTGATAGTGCCTATGTAGTAAATGCCTTTTTGCAAGGATGGATTTATAATTGGGTAAAAAATAATTGGAAAACAGCAGGAAAAGATTCAGTAAAAAACCAAGAACTTTGGCAAGAATTATATAGCTTAACCAAAACACATCAAGTTACCTTTCATAAAGTAAAAGGTCATAGTGATAACGAATATAATAATCGATGTGACGAATTAGCAAGAAATGCCATCCTAAAAATAAAATAAACTTATATTACATTTTTGTTACATAAGAAAAAACCATTGAAAATTTTTTGCAATTCCAGTATAATAAAAATGTAGGGGAGGAAACAAATGAATACCTTTGCAGATTATATATTAGAAGAAGAACAATTAGATGCAAAAATGGAAATAGCCTATTACTTGTCAAAAAAATCACCAATATTTTTTGACAAATCTGTTATATTCAAAACAGAAATAGCAAGGCTTTTCTTAAATTATTCAAAAATCGATGTGGATAAAAATTTTATATTAACAGCCTGTTTGCTATGTAACTGTAAAAAAGTTGATAACGCACAAGACTTAAGTAAAATTCGTAATTATGCAAAAGAAGGAGCCAATTATTTAAGAGAAATAGGATTCGGCAAAAGATTTTGCAAAGTATGCGAAGAAATAAATCGTTACAGCCAAAGTAACCCAAGAGAAAGAGAAAGTGACATCTTAGAACTAATCGACCAATTTGGTGGAATGTTATTAGATAGACCAGAAAGAATTGGTTTTAAACCAGACGAAGCTTTAGTATTATTAGAACATAGAAATCTAAAAGACAAATATAACCGATACTTACCTACTTTTATTGAGTTTGTAAATTTCATAGAAAAAATACAAATGGGTGAAATAATTAATATGACAGCATTGCGAAGATTAGTTAAAATACACAATGAAACAAAAGAATTAACAGGATTTATTCAAAAAATTATGTACGAATATGAGCCAAAAGTAGACAAAATGATTGCCGAGCAAAACGAAGAAATAGCAGAAGAAATGTTAAGCAAAGTAGAAGGAGCAAACAGACCATTATTTAGTGAAGAAACAACAAGAAAGATAATGGCACATATTCATGACGACCAAAAATTAGGAGCCACCAATCAAGAATAAAAAATAGCCAAAAGGGACGTTCCTTTTGGCATTTTTTTATGGTTCTATATAAAAAACAAAAAAGGAGAGAAAAAAATGTACGAAATATTTGCAGATTTACATGTACACATAGGAAGAAGTGAAAAAGGAAAGCCCATCAAAATTACAGCAGCAAGAAGTTTAAACTTTGCCAACATTGCTAAAGAATGTGCTGATAGAAAAGGAATTAATGTAGTAGGCATTATTGATTGTGCTTCTCCCTATGTCATAGAAGATATTGAAAAATTCTTAAAAACAGGGGATGCCTATGAATTAGAAGATGGAGGCATCATTTATAAAGATAAAGTATGTATTTTATTAGGGAGTGAAGTAGAAACAGCTGAGAAAGGAAGAAATGGGAAATGCGGAAGTGCCCATAATGTATGCTTTTTTCCACACTTAAAAGACATCAAAGCATTTTCGAATGAACTAAGCCATCACCTAAAAAACATCACATTAAGTACCCAAAGAACAGATTTATCAGGATATGAGCTAATAGATATCGTAGAAAAATATAATGGAATTCTGATACCAGCCCATGTATTCACACCACATAAAAGTTACTATGGAAATTGTAATGATAGATTAGAAAATATCTTCCAAGAAAAATTTAATAAAATCTTTGCCATTGAACTAGGTCTAAGTGCTGACACATTTTTAGCAGATACCATAAAAGAATTAGAAACAAAAACCTTTGTAACCAACTCAGACGCGCACTCTTTGCCTAAAATCGCAAGAGAGTACAATAAAATGCAAGTAGAAGACATTTCTTTCAAAGAAATTGTAATGGCACTAAAAAATGAAAAAGGAAGAAAAGTACTTTGTAATTATGGCTTAGACCCAAAGCTTGGAAAATACCATAGAACCTATTGTGATGATTGTGAAAAAGCAATTGAAACAAATGAGCCAGTGGAAATTTGCCCAATATGTGGCGGAAAAAACGTCACTTTTGGTGTTTTTGATAGAATAGAATTAATCAAGGACAAAAAGGAAACGAAAAGTCCTAAAAATAGACCACCTTACATGTATCAAGTACCATTAGGCTTTATTCCTGGTGTAGGAGGAAAAACAATTGACAAATTACTAAGCACCTTTGAGACGGAAATGACTATTTTACATAAGCTATCTAAAGACGACATAGAAGCAGTGGTAGGAGAAAAAATTGCCAACCACATTGTAAGAGCAAGAGAAGGAGCCATGCAAATTGATGTTGGTGGTGGCGGAAACTATGGAAAAGTAAAAGCCTAGAACAATGATTTTGGGGACGGAGGAAAAAATCATGACTGAAAATTAATGTAAGCCATGATTTTTTCCTCCGTCCCCAAAATCATTGTTCTAAAAAACTTCTTATCGCATACACATTATGTATAAAGATAAGGAGAAAAGAAATGAAGAAAAACAAACGAGCAAAATCATTAGAAATGATAAAAGAACATGTTAGCAATAACAAAAAAGAATATATTTTAGTGTCCCTATTGTTTATCATAGGAATATTTTTAGGAGTGCTTTTTATAAACCATGTGCAGGAAGACCAGAAAACAGAGATTACAGGATATTTTAACACATTTATTGAAAAAATGAAAAATACACAAGACTTAGACTATATGGAATTATTAAAAGCAAGTATAGGACAAAACATATTACTGGCCATCGTTTTGTGGTTTTTTGGAACGACGGTAATTGGTATACCTGTGGTATTTGGTTTAGTAATCTATCGAGGCTTTTGCTTGGGATATACGATTGCTGTTTGTGTTACGATTATGGGATTGCCACAAGGAATATGGTTTGTATTGATTTTACTGTTACTGCAAAATATTCTATGGATACCAGCAATATTAGCATTAGCAGTTAGTGGATTTAAATTGTATAAATCGATTATAAAAGATAGAAATAAAGAAAATGTTAAAATAGAAGTAATAAGACATACTGTTTTTTCTTTTATTATGATACTAGTATTAGTAATGTCCTCTGTAATAGAGACCTTTTTATCGACTAATATTTTAAAAGGATTGATAAAATATTTTTAAAAATATGAAAAAAAATTGAAAAATGTATTTACAATTTCGAAAATTTTTGATATAACATATATATGAATTTATGTTAATAGAATATTTTAGATTAAACAAAGGGTAGGGGAAATTAAATGGAAAGACAGTTAAAGCATTTTTTTGAATTTTTAGAAAACGATAGAAAACTATCAGAAAATACACTACAATCTTATAAAAGAGATTTAAAACAATTTAGAAGATACTTAGAAGCATGTGATCTTAATTATAACAAAGTAAAAGAAGAAGACATCAAAGATTATATCAAAGAATTACAAGAAGAAGGGAAAAAAGCATCTAGCATATCAAGAGGGATAGCTTCAATTCGTTCCTTCTATCAATTTGTATTGAAGAACAAAAAAGTAAAAGCAGACCCAACAGAAAACATTCAATCACCAAAAATAGAAAAAAGAGTTCCAAGCGTATTAACATCAAAAGAAGTAGAACTATTATTAGACCAACCAAAAGATGTTGATTTAAAAGGAATTCGTGACAAAGCTATGCTTGAATTTGCTTATGCAACAGGAATGAGAGTAACAGAAATCATTTCTTTAAACATGGATGATGTTAATTTAGAAGAAGGATACGTAACCTGCAAACGTGGGGGAAAACAACGTAACATTCCATTAGGAAACCTTTCACTAAAAGCATTAAAAGAATATGTAGAAGAAGCAAGAGAAATTCTAATCAAAACAGAAGAAGAGCAAGCATTATTCGTAAACATCAATGGTAGTAGATTAACCAGACAAGGATTCTGGAAAATCATTAAATTTTATAAAGAACAAGCACACATCACAAAGGATATCACACCACATGTATTAAGACATTCTTTTGCCACTCATTTATTACAAAATGGGGCAGATTTAAAAGCAATCCAAACCATGCTTGGACATTCTGACATTTCTTCTACACAAGTATATATGCAATTTCAAGATGAAGGAATTAAAAATGTGTATAGAAAAGCACATCCAAGAGCATAAAAATAGTAGAATAAAAAACAACTCTTAGAGAGTATAGAAAAAGTTGTGTAAATAAATCCTTCCGTGATAAAATAAAAAA